>CANRDY010000002.1 GCA_947629515.1 uncultured Clostridia bacterium | reverse complement strand
GCCGCTATTTTAAATAATAACTGTCACCCTGAGCAAGCGAAGCGCGTCGAACGGGTCTATTCCGCAGTATAGCGGAGCTGTTATAAGATGATTATTATTTGGAAGTGATAACGCGTTTCAAAGTGCCCCGAGCAGACCACGGGGGGATTCTCTCGATCAATCCCGCGCCTACGGCGCGTGTCATATCCCTCGAAATGACAGTGCCATAATGCACTCCGATAATATTTAGAAATGCGGCGGGCGCAGTATCTGCGCCCGCCGCAAGCGTTCTTATATATTTGTGAACAAAACAAAGAAACCCTGACTTTTCACAAAGTTTGAGTTCCTTTGTTTATATTATTACCTGCTTAAATTTAATATCCTCTGTAATAAATTATTGCTTCTTTTATGGCTATCCTATCCTTTTCTCTAAGTTTATATTTCGGGTTATCCGAGCGCGATACTACATCATAACCCATTTCGCGCTTCACCTGTGCGATAGCGCATGGTTTAGGGGTAAAGCCATAATGTTCTTTGACATAACTCACAATTTTTTTGTTAGAAACTTCACATTTCATAAAATTTTCTCCTTAGTTTATAATTTTTTCGGCTGTAACCGAGATTTATATATTAAAAAGTTTTTTGTGCGGTGCGGAGTCAGTCGGCGCGCGTCCAAGGTCTGTCGTAATATCTATTGATTAAATAACTCGCCGCAACATCCGTCTTCGCAAGCAATTCGCTTTCAAGCTGTGTTGTGACCACACTCCAACCGTTTGTATTTTCAAAAGTTACATTCTTCAAGGAATCGCACCCCTCAAACGCATATACCCCAATTGAATTCACGTTTGCTGGAATTGTAAAACTTGTAAGATTTGTGCAAGTCTCGAACGCACCAAAGTCAATAGTTTCAAGTTTGCAGTCAGAGGCAAATGTCACACTTGCAAGCTCAATGCAAGCTGCGAACGCATATTCACCAATTGTGGTCACGCTTGCGGGTATTGCTATATTTTTAAGGCTCGTGCAGAAACAGAACGCCATCCTGCCAATAGTTTCAAGTTTGCTATTATTCACGAAATTTACACTTTCAAGGCTTACGCAGTCATTGAGCGCATACTCACCTATAGAACTTACACCATCGGGTATTGTTATGCTTGTAAGACTTGTGCAATCTGCAAACGCATGCTCACCGATAGAAGTAACACTGTCGGGTATGGATACGGCAGTTTTTGTTTGCGGAACTCTTATTATTTTGGTTTTATTTTTATTGAAGAAAATTCCGTCCTGACTTGAATATGCCGTGTTGTTTTCTCCAACGATTATACTTTCAAGGCTCACGCAACCAAAGAATGCATTATCACCGATAGAAGTCACACTATCGGGTATGGTTATGCTTTCAAGGTTTGTGCAATTATCGAACGCCCCATCGCCGATAGAAGTTACGCTGTTGGGTATGGTTATGCTTTCAAGGTTTGTGCAATTATCGAACGCCCTATCGCCGATAGAAGTTACGCTGTTGGGTATGGTTATGCTTGTTAGGTTTGAGCAATATTCGAACGCATAATCTGCAATACCTTTTGTGTTTGCTCTTAAATTTACGCTTGTAACTGAAGTATCGCAATCTACGACCCATTTGTCTACATATTGCACTCCGTTTTGTGTTTGAATTATTTTTGTGCAACCAGAGAACGCCCCACTGCCGATAGAAGTAACGCTGTCGGGTATGGTTATACTTTCAAGGCTTGTGCAACCCGAAAACGCATTTTTGCCGATAGTTTCAAGCTTGCTATCATTTCCAAAATTTATGCTTTCAAGTTTTGTACAACCATAGAATGCACTCCTACCGATAGAAGTAACACTGTCGGATATGATTACGCTTTCAATGATCGTACACTTATCGAACGCAATATCTCCAATGGCAGTTATAGGTTTACCGTCGACTTCGGAAGCAATAACGATATTTGTAGTAGTTATAGCATTAAACCCCACACAAGTGCAAGATTTTCTGTCGTCATTTAACATGTATAAAAGCCCTTCTGTTGGTTTTCTGTTTTCGGGCTCTGTCGTACTTCCCGAGCTTCCCGTGTTTCCACCCTCGGGAGTATTAGTGTTTCCCGTGTCGCCCTCGTCGCCCGTATCGGGCGTTTCGGGTTCTGTTGTGCTTCCCGGGTTTCCACCCTCGGGGGTGTTGGTGTTGCCCGTACTGCCCGAGCTTCCGCTGTTGTTGCCCGTATTTCCGCTTTGTTCGGTAGTATTGCCCGTGTTATCGTTCGGGGCGGGGGCACAACCTGCAAGGGCGAAAACGAGGCAGAGAGTTGCCGCAAGGGCAAGCAAAATTACCAAAATTCTCTTTTTCATAAATTTTCTCCTTTGTGCGGTATAAAAAAAGTGTGCTCCCGAAAGAGCACACCGCACGGTATCTCTTACGGTTACCACACCAAACAATATTCAATATATTTTCGAAAGAATTATGCAAAAAAGAGATACACAATGCCAAGATTGTGCAAATTCCCACGAAAATATTTAATTGTTTAATGTGGTACATAAAATATAACACTTTGCGGGGGTTTTTGTCAAGGGTTTGATTGAAAGTGTCCGCGTTTAAGGGCACAATTAAAAACGGAAGTTCGGGGGTGAACTTCCGCTTTTTCTATTTCAACAGTTTTTTGAGTATGCGTTCCAAGGCGTATTTTCCGTGTTCGTAGGTCAGCCCGCCCTGAAAATAGGCGATATACGGCGGTTTTACAGGTCCGTCCGCCGAGAGTTCCATCGAAGCCCCCGAAACGAACGTCCCCGCCGCCATTATTATGGGATCGTTATAACCGGGCATCGCCCACGGTTCACAAGTGGCAAAGCTGTCCACGGGCGAAGCGTACTGAATTTCACGGATAAAGTCTATCATTTTTTCTTTATCGCCGAACTCGATGGCGCGGGTTATGTCGTGCGGGGTTTCGCCAAGCCGCGGATAGTTTTTGAACCCGAGCTTGCCCATTGCCGAACCGATCAAAAGCGAGCACTTGACCGCTTGCAGCACGGTGTGCGGCGCGAGAAAAAGACCCTGATAAAAGTCGCGGTAGCCGCGTTCGTGCGAGCCGATTTCAAGCCCCACCGACGGCGCGGTGAGCCTGCCGCCGATTAGGTTTATAAATTTTTCTCTGCCGCAGATATAGCCGCCCGTGGGCGCAAGCCCGCCGCCCGCGTTTTTTATGAGTGAACCGACGATGAGGTCGGCTCCCACTTCCGTCGGTTCGCGCGTTTCGACGAACTCGCCGTAGCAGTTATCAACGAAGATACAACCCGCAAAGCCGTTTTTTCTTACAAAATCGCACGCCTCTTTAATCTCTTCGCACGAAAAGGCGTCGCGGAGTTCATAGCCGCGCGAACGCTGGATATAGACGACCGTCGCCTTGGGCAGTTTTTTTGAAATGCTTTGGTAGTCGAACTTGCCGTTTTTGAGTTCGCAGTACTCGAATTTAACGCCGAAATCTTTGAGAGAACCGTTGTTTTCACCGAAAATTACCCCGTGCAAGGTGTCGTAAGGCATGCCGCTGATACATAAAAGCACGTCGTGCGGGCGCAAAAGCCCGAAAAGCGCAACGGTGAGTGCGTGCGTTCCCGAAAGCAAATGCGGCGAAACTATGCCCTTTTCCGCGCCGAACGAGCGGGCGTAAAGCTCGCCGAGGCAGTCCCTGCCGATATCGCCGTAGCCGTAGCCCGTTGTTCCGTTGAAGTTTGCGGCGGCTACCCTGCACTCCTCAAAGGCTTTAAGAACCTTTTTTTGGTTGAAGTAAGCTACCCGCTCGGCTTCGGCAAACTGCTCTTTAAGCGATTCTTCGCAGTTATTTATATAATATTGTATGTCGCTCTCTGTCATATAATATATTCCATATTATTCAATAGTTGGGTGAGATTAATGGTTGGGGGCTTTTTGTTTTTAAGTTGGGGGTGGTAATGGTTGGAGCTGTTTAATTGTTGAGCGGGGCGGTTAAGTAACGGCTGATTTGCTGCTCAATTGCAGTTAATGTGTGAACGGCGGAAATAAAGCCTTACACCCCTTTCGAAAGCAAATTTAATACGTAGTCGGCGTTGGCGTTTTGCGGTTCAAGCCAAACAAGGTTGGGCATTTTTTTGAAAAAGGTTATTTGACGTTTGGCGTATCTGCGCGTATTTTGCTTAATTATGTCACGCATAGTACTCTGATTATCGCCATTTTTAAGGCAATTAAGCACTTCTTTGTAACCTATCGCCTGCATACATTGGCAAGTTTCGTCTATTCCTTGCGCCAAAAGTCCCTTTACCTCTTCCACAAGCCCGCGCTTGAACATCTCGTCTACCCGCTTTTCGATTCGGCTGTAAAGCTCTGCGCGCGGATAATTTACGGCAACGGCAAGATAATCGTATACGGGCGTTAAGCTGTCGCGCATTTCGGACTTCTTTTTTCCGCTCACGTCCAAAATCTCCAAAGCGCGTATGACGCGTTTAACGTCGTTCGGGTGGAGCTTTAAGGCGGTTTCGCCGTCGCGTTCCGAAAGCAGTCCGTAAAGGTACTCTTTACCCTCTCGTTCAAGTATTTTGGCGTATTTTTGCCGCACTTTTTCGTCCGCACCCGTGCCGCCGTAGCTCATATCGAACAGCAAAGAATTGATATAAAACCCCGTTCCGCCGCAAATTACGGGCGTTTTTCCCTCTGAAATGAGGTTATTTATAATTTTTTTGGCTTGCTCTTTGTAGTCGCCCACGCTGAAATTGCACTGCGGTTCGGCAACGTCGATCATATGGTGTGGAACGCCGCGCATTTCCTCTGCCGTCGGCTTAGCCGTTCCAACATTCAAACCCTTATAAACGAGCTGTGAGTCGGCGGAAATTACTTGGCTGTTGAGTTTCAGAGCGCAGTCGACCGCAAGCGAAGTTTTGCCCGAAGCGGTCGCCCCGCAAATGACGAGCAACTTCACCTACACTATCCTCTTGAACATTTTTTCAACGGCGCGACGGGTGAGAATTACGCAAATCGGTCTGCCGTGCGGACATTTAAGCCCCACGTTGCCCTCTAACATTCTGAACAGCGCGTCGACTTCTGCGTCGGTCAACTGCATGCCGCCCTTAATGGCGTGTTTGCAAGCCGTCGAGGCAAGTTTTTCCCTTAAAATATCGCTCAGTTTTATCTCTTTGTAGCTGTCGATTTGCGAAAGAATTTCGGCAAAAAACTCTTTAAGCGACATTCCTTGCAAGTCGGCGGGAACTTCGTCAATTCTGAATGCGTTTGAACCGAACTCCGACATTGTAAATCCGATTTCGCTCAAAATTTCTAACTTAGACTGCAAAAACAGGTTTTCTTGTGGCGAAACTTCCAAGAAATAAGGTATTAAAAGGGGTTGACGGTTTACCGTTCTTTTCTCTACCTGCGCTATCAATTTATCGAAAATAAGCCTTTCGTGCGCGGCGTGCTGGTCGATTATGTAGACCTTGTTGTGATACTCGTACAAGAGGTACGTGTCGAACAAATTGCCGCGGTAACGGCAGGTTTCGTAGTCGATTTTTTGCTGTAATTTCCGCTCTCTGTCTGCGCCGAGGGCATAGTCCATGACCGCGTCGATACTGTCGTCGATCTGCTGCTGACGCCTTTTGGCAAGCTCCTCTTCCGCGCCGTAGAATTGGTGCAACGGCAAACTTTCTTCAACGTCGAAGTACTTTCCATCGATGAGTTTTGAGGTGTCGACCGCCGTCTGTCTCGGGGGCGGCGGCGTTCTCATGCCGTCCTCGGGCGGGGTGAACGCGCGCTCGGGCTTGTATTTTTCGATAAGTTCCGCAAACGATTTTTCGCCCGAATCGCCCGCCGCGCTCCCGCTGTTGACCGCGCTTTGGGTATTTGCCGAACTTTCTGAATTAATTGAAATTCCCCCCGCCGACATGCTTTCTTCGTTCTCCGGGTTCTCCCCGCCAAGCCGATCCGCGCCAAACTGCTCTTCGGCGTTTTGGCTATATTGGGTTGCAGGACCGACTGCGGGACGGGTTTCGGTTACGGGTATGGTTTGCTGTTGGGGCGATTGACCGTAAACGCGGTTCGCGCTTTCCGCACCGCCGATAGTCGAACGCATTTCGGGTATTCTTCCGCCGCCGTCGATAAACTGCGCCGCCGACGCCTTGCCGTCGAGTATGGCGGAAATTACCCCGTAAACAGCCCCGAACACCCTTCTGTTGTCTAAAAATCTGACGTCTGCCTTGTTGGGGTGCACGTTTACGTCGACAAAATCGAGCGGAACGTCGACATTCAACACATAAAACGGGAACTGCCGTCTCATGGCGTAGCTTGCGTACGCGTTTGAAATTGCCGTTGCGATGGTGCTGTTTACGATATATCTGCCGTTGAGGAAAATGCTCTGATAATTTTTGTTGGACTTAAAGAAATTCTGGTTGCCGATGAAGCCGTAAATGTGTATCTCGTCCTTTTCGGCGTCGATTTTGAAGCACTCCGAAAGAGTTTTCGCGCCGTAGACCTGCGCCAACGCCTCGTCGGGACCGCCGCCGAACGACTGCAAAACAAGTTTTCCGTCGGCGTAGTACTTAAAGGAGATATAGGGCTTGCTCAAAATGTATCTTGAAACAAAAGCCGTCACGTCCGCCTCTTCCTTTTTTTCGGGTTTGAGGAACTTTGCGCGCACGGGTGTGTTATAGAAGAGGTCGCGAACTGTAATAACCGTGCCTTTTTCGAGAGCTGCGGGCTGGATTTCGCCCGTTACTCCCCCGTCGCAGTCTATTTTATAGGCGGGATTGCCCTCTGTTACCGAAATTATTTGTGTTTTGGAAATTGCCGAAATGCTTGCGAGAGCTTCGCCTCTGAACCCGAGAGTGGATATAAAGTCGAGATCTTCGACCCTTTCGATCTTGCTTGTTGCGTGCGGCAAAAAAGCCGAATTCAAATCGTCCTTTTCGATGCCGCAACCATTGTCGGAAACCTGTATGAGTTGCTTGCCGCCGCCCTCTATCCTTATTTCTATCTGCGTTGCGCCCGCGTCGATGGCGTTTTCAACGAGTTCTTTGACCGCAGAATACGGGCGGTCGACCACTTCGCCCGCCGCAATTCTGTTGTAAATGCTCTTGGGAAGCAGATGAATTTTAGCCATTTTTAACTTTCTCCACCAAATCGCCGAGCAGAATAAACGCCTGCATGGGCGACATATTGTTCATATCGACTTCTTTAAGTATGCGCTCGACCTCGCTTTCGGGCTTTATATCCTCGGAAGAAGTTGCGCTTTCGGCGTTCAAATCACCGCTTTCTACTATTTTAAGTATGCTCTTCGCTCTGTCGGTAACGGCTTTTGGTACTCCCGCAAGCGAAGCTACCTCGATACCGAAGCTGCGGTTCGCCCCTCCGCGCATTATTTTGCGCAGGAACACCACGCTTCCGTTCAACTCCTTTACGGCGATTTTATAATTTTTGATTCCCTCGAGCTTATTTTCAAGCTCTGTAAGCTCGTGATAATGGGTCGCAAAAAGTGTTTTCGCCTTTATGTTGCGCGTTATGTGCTCTATTACTGCCCACGCAATGCTCAAGCCGTCGTATGTGCTTGTGCCGCGACCGACCTCGTCGAGAATGAGCAAGCTGTTTTGGGTTGCGTTCTGAATAATGGAAGCAACCTCTATCATTTCAACCATGAACGTGCTTTGGTCGCCTATGAGGTTGTCGCTTGCCCCTACCCTTGTAAATATTCTGTCGATGATCGGAACGCGCGCGCTCTTTGCGGGAACAAAACAGCCGACGTGCGCCATTATGCAGATTATGGCGTTCTGGCGCATATACGTGCTTTTACCCGCCATGTTGGGTCCCGTTATTATTGCCGTGCGGTTCTCCCCCTCGTCGAGAAGGGTGTCGTTGGGAATGAATTTTTCCTTGGAAACGACTTCAACCACGGGGTGTCTGCCCTCTTTTATGACGAGCGGCTCACTGCTCTCGGCTATTTCGGGGCGGGTGTAGCGGTTTGTTTGGGAGACTTCGGCAAAGGAAGCGAGCATATCCAAAAGCCCCAACGCCGAAGCCGTCTTTTTGAGGTTGTCGATATTGCCCGTCAAAGTCCTCTTTATTTCGGCGTAGATCTGCTCTTCGAGCTTCAACGCCTTTTCGTCGCTCGAAAGTATTTTATCTTCTATTTCTTTGAGTTCAGGGGTTATGTATCTCTCGCCGTTGGTCAAGGTCTGTCGGCGTTGATAATACGTGGGAACTTTGTCGGCGAACGACTTTGAAACTTCGATATAGTATCCGAACACCCGATTGTAACCTATGCGCAACGTGCGGATACCCGTTGTATCCCTCTCGCGCGTTTCAAGCGAATAGAGTATCTGCGAGGCGTTTTCCTTGATCTCGCGCAGTTCGTCGAGTTCGGGGTTGAACCCCTTTTTTATGTAACCTCCGTCCTTCATTGTGGGGGGAGCTTCGGGGTCAATGGAATTGCCGAGCAGTTCGGCAAGTTCCGACAAATCGGGTAAATCGCTCAAAATATCGGCAATTACCCGCGATTTGAAGCCCGAAAGCAACATTTTTATGTTTGGGATAACGTTGAGAGAAGCGGCAAGCGCAAGGCAGTCCTTTGGCATAATGTTGTCGTTGCTTATCTTGCCCGCAAGCCGTTCAACGTCTTTTATCTCTTTGAAGTGCTCGCGTATGCCTAATCGCACGACGGTGGAATCGAAAAGCTCTTCAACGCCGTCGAGCCTGTAATTTATGGCGTTCTTTTCGGCAAGCGGGTTCAAAAGGCTTGAATACAAAAGCCTTGCGCCCATTCCCGTTAAAGTCTTGTCCAACAGCCATAAAAGCGAGCCGTAGGTCTTGCCCTCGCCCAGGGTCTTTATTATTTCGAGGTTTCGAACGGCGGTTACGTCGAGCTGTAAATACTTTTCAAGCGATATGTAATTGACTCCGTCGATATTTTTAAGGGCGTGCATCTGCGTGTCTTTGAGGTACTCCAACAGCGCGCCCACCGCGCACACAGCCGACTTCTTTCCGTCTATAAAAAAGGCGGCAAGCGATTTAACGCCGAGCTGTTCGCACAGCCTGCGCTCTGCGGAGTTATACGAAAAAGCCCACTCGGGATAGCTTGAAAACCTCGGCAGCACTCCCCTTGTTATTTCCTGTCTGTCCTTAGAGGAAAAGAGCATTTCGTCGTTGCAAATAACCTCGCGCACGCCGAGCTTGACCATGTGCTCGAAGCTCTTGTTCAAGCCGTCCGCAATAAAGTCTGCGGCGCACAGCTCGCCCGTAGTTATGTCCGCCCACGCGAGCGAAACGCTTTCGCCCTGCTTAAAAGCACAGCAAATAAAGCTGTTCGATTTTTCGTCAAGCCCCGAATCGGAAGTTACCGTGCCCGCCGTAACCACCCTTATAACGTCGCGGGCGACCATGCCCTTGGCGGTTGCGGGGTCTTCGAGCTGTTCGCAAATGGCGACTTTGAACCCCTTTTTTACGAGGGCGGCGATATAGCTATCGACCGCGTGATAGGGAACGCCGCACATGGGCGCGCGCTCCTGAAGCCCGCAATCTCTGCCCGTTAAAGTAAGGTCGAGAGCTTCGGACGCTGTTTTTGCGTCGTCGAAAAACATTTCATAGAAGTCGCCGAGCCGGTAAAATACAAGGCAGTCGGGATATTTTTCCTTGACTTCCATATAATGTTTCATCATTGGTGAAAGACCCATAATCACACCTCGATTTTTCCGTAAAGTGAAATGCCGTTTACCGATCCTATATTAACCTTAACGAACTCGCCGACAAGGTCGGTCTCGCCCGAAAAGTACGCCATTCTGCCGTATTCGTCTCTGCCGAGGTACTTTTGCTTTTTGGGATCATAGTCCTCGCACAGAATTTCAACCGTCTTTCCCACGTACTTCTGCGATTGCTCGCGCGTGCGCGCGTTGACCGCTTCGATGAGCCGCATTATGCGCTCTTTTGAAACTTCTTCGGGAACGCGGTTGGGCATTTTCGCGGCAACCGTGCCCTCGCGCGGGGAATAGACAAACGTGAACGCCGATGAAAAGTCCGCCTCTTCAACGAGCTTTAACGTGGCGTTGAAGTCCTCTTCCGTCTCCCCCGGGAAGCCGACGATGAGGTCGGTCGTTACGGCGCAATTTGGAACATATTTTCTTAAAATTTCTATCTTTTTAAGGTAATCTTCGACTGTGTATTTGCGGTTCATCGCTTTTAATACGGCGTTCGAGCCGCTCTGGGCGGGCAAGTGCACGCAGTTGCAGATCTTGGGGTTTTCGGCAATTGCCTTTGCAAGTTCTTCCGAAAAATCTTTGGGGTGGCTCGTCATAAATCTAAGGCGGAATTTGCCGTCTATCGCCGCAACAGCCGCCAAAAGTCGGGGGAAAGTTAAATCGGTTGAACCATTCGAGTAGGAATTGACGTTCTGGCCGAGGAGCGTAAGCTCTTTATAACCCTCGCGAACGAGCGACTTTGCCTCTGAAATTATGTTTGCCGAGCTTCGGCTTCTCTCTCTGCCGCGAACGTAGGGAACTATGCAGTAACTGCAAAAATTGTTACAGCCGTAGGTTATGTTTATCCACGCGTTGGGATAGCTCGTCCTTAACGGTTCGTCGCCGTTTTCGCAAATCTCGCCCTCAGACTGCTCGATTTCTATTACCGCCTTTTTCTGCTTCTGTTTTTTGAGAATGTAGTCTTTAAGTTTTCCGAGGTTGTGCGTTCCGAAAATTATATCGACGAACGGAAATTTTTTGTGTAGAATTTCCGCCTTTCCTATCTGTTGGGGCAGACAGCCGCCCACCGCTATTATCATATCTTTGCGTTCGGATTTGAGTTTTTTCAACATTCCGATATTTCCGAACGCATGATTTTCGGCGTTTTCACGTATGCAACAGGTGTTAAAAACGGCTATGTCCGCATCGGCTATATCGTTACAACTTTCGTAGCCGAGACTTGCGAGTATCCCCGCTATTTTTTCGGACTCGTGCACGTTCATCTGACAGCCGTACGTGGTTATGTAATATTTCATATTACGATTATACAATTTTCAATCGTTTTTTTCAAATAATTTGCAACAAATATTTTAATTTATAAATACTATTTATAATGTCTAAATTCTTAAAAATCTCTGCTATCGTAATTTTAAGCCTTATCGTTATATTCGGCGCGCTGTTTTTAAGCTATCTTATAGCCACCCGCGACGCTAAACTCGACAGATCCAAACTGCTTGCCCCGTCGCAAAATATCGCCGTTTATGACCAAAGCGGTAACAAAATCGTCAGCGCGTCTTACACTAAAAATCGCAAGAACGCCGATATCAATTACCTTAATAAAGACACCTTAAACGCCTTTATCGCCTCTGAGGACAGAACTTTTTACCGCCACGGCGGGCTTAATTACAGGCGAATGGTCAAGGCTTTGTTCACAAATATAAAGGCGGGCGCGTTCAAAGAGGGCGCGTCGACCATAAGCCAGCAACTCATAAAGAACACGCACTTGACGGGCGATAAGACAATATCGCGCAAGCTAAAAGAAATTCGGCTTACCAAGGAACTCGAAAAGCACTTCGGCAAGAACGAAATTCTCGAAATGTATCTGAACACCATATACTTCGGTCACAACTGCTACGGCATCGAGAGCGCGTCGGAATTTTATTTTTCGAAAACCGCCGAGGAACTTACGCTAAACGAGAGCGCGACTTTGGCGGGTTTGTTGAGTTCGCCCAACAACTACTCCCCTCTGAAAAATCCCGACAAGAGCCTTGAAAGGCGGAATATAGTGCTGAAAGCCATGGAAACATGCGGGTTTATTACCGAAGAAAGACGCAAAGCCGAAAGTCAAGCCCCGATTGAAATTGCCGAAAGAAGCCCGAAGGGCGGTTCTTCGGACTACCTTGAGGGAGTTTTTGACGAACTCGAAGAGCTTAATACCGATTTTTACGGGCTTGCCGACGGGTGCAAAATTTACACTTTTATGGATTCTGATATACAAAATTTTATATCTGAGATACAAACCGACTGCGACGGTGCGATCGTTGTTACGGAGAACTCGGGGGGAGTTACCGCCTTTAAAAGCTCAATTGGTTTTGCCAAGAGACAACCCGGTTCAACAATAAAACCACTGCTTGTGTACGCGCCGTCGTTTGAGGAGGGAATTTTAACGCCTTACACAAGGATATTAGACGAAAAAATTGATTTTGGCGGATATTCACCCGAAAATAATGACAAAACCTATCACGGCTACGTGACCGCAGAAGAGAGTTTGCAGAAAAGTTACAACGTGCCCGCGGTCAAAACGCTCAATTCGCTGACAATTGAAAAGGCCGAAAAGTACGCGAACGCCATGAATTTGGAGCTTGACGGGGAAGAAAAGAACCTTGCGCTTGCGCTCGGCGGAATGAAATACGGGCTTTCGCTAAAAGAGCTGACCGACAGATACACGATTTTTGCCAATTCGGGGTTATATTCCCCCTCGCGCTTTATCAAAAAAATCGTATCGAAAGACGGCAAAATTATTTATAATGCCGAAAAAACTCCTCAAAGAGTGTTTTCGGAAGGCGTTTGTTCGCTGATGAACGGGGTTCTGGAAGGAACTTCAAAAACGGGAACGGCAAAAAGACTTAAAGATATTAAGTACGATGTCGCTTCGAAAACGGGAACTTGCGGCGCGGAGGACGGAAATACAGACGCTTACGCCATGTGTTACACAAGCGAACATACGATAGGCGTTTGGCTCGGCGACAAAAACAATAAAAAACTTAAAATTACGGGCGGCGGCAGTTGTTGCCCCATTGCCGAAAAAATACTCGGCAAACTCTACAAGGATCGCACCCCCGCTCAACTGAACACAACGGCGGGCACTTGTCAAATCGATATCGACGCGGAGGAATATTACCGGAACAATAAAATAGTGCTTGCCGAAAGCATTTCGCCTAAGCTGAATGTTCTTACCGTGCGCGGACTTTCGTCGAATATTCCCAAAGAAACTTCAACACGATTTTCAAAGCCCGTCATTTCCGCTCCGCAGATTTCTGTTGAAAAAAACGGTGTAAAAATCCAATTATGTCAGACGAAGTACTATTCATATCTCATAAATCGCATAACAAATGGCGAAAATGTTGAAATTTATAATGGAAAATGGAAAGAAGAGATTTTAGATAAACCCGACGCGGGAGTGCATTTGTATACCGTTACTCCCTGCTACGAATACGAAAACGTTATTTATAAGGGTGAACCCGTTACTCTTCCTCAAATCAATACGGGCGAAAATCAAAGCCCTCAAATCAGGATACCGGGGATAGTTGAACGCGATTGGTTCAACATGTAAAAAAACGGTTCACTATAATAATCGGTTCACTATAATAATCGGTTCATTGTAAATAATCGGTAAAATAATAAAAAACAATTGCTTCAATTGCAAAAATCGGCGGGACGCTCCGCCGATTTTATTATTGTATTGTCAGAATTTCAAGCGTTTTTAACGCCTCTTCTACAAGGCTGTTCACGTCGAGCTTAGCCTCTTCTTCCTCAACTGCCGAAAGCGTGGGCTTTATTACGGGGTGCTTGGGCAAAAATACCGTACAGCAATCCTCATAGGGCTGAATGGAAATGTCAAACGCGCCCATTTCGCGGCTGCGCTCGATAATTTCGTCCTTGTCGAACCCGCAAAGAGGTCTTAAAACGGGCAACTGTTTTATAACGCTGTTGGACGAGGTCATTCCCTCTATCGTCTGGCTTGCGACCTGCCCCAAACTTTCGCCCGTAATTATGCACTGCGAACCGACTTTCAGGGCGATCCTTTCGGCAATTCTCATCATGAACCGCCTTAAAAGGGTGACCATATACTCGCCGTTGCAACTTTTATGGATATCCTCTTGAATTTTTGTGACCGAAATAATATAAAGTTTCGTGCCGCAGGTGTACTGCGCAAGCACTTTTGCAAGTTCTATTACCTTATCGCGCGCCTGTAAGTTGGTGTAAGGATAGCTGTGAAAGTGCAGACATTCGACATTCATTCCTCTTTTGGCTATCATCTGCCCCGCAACGGGGCTGTCGATACCGCCCGAAAGCAGCAAAAGCCCCTTGCCCGAAGTTCCCACGGGCATGCCGCCCGCGCCCTTTATAAATTGGTTGAACACAAGCGTCGTACCGTTTTCGCGCACGTCGATATTGACAATGAACTGCGGGTCATGAACGTCGACTTTAAGATTTTTGTTTGAAGCGAGCAGTCTGCCGCCAATCTCCGAGCTGATTTCGAGCGAATTTAGTTTGAACGTCTTGTCCGCTCTGTGGGTTTCGACCTTAAAAGTACCGCTTTCGAATGCAACTTCCCTTGCCGCCTTAAAAATTTCGTCGAGATCGCTTTCAACTTTGAGCGCGACGCTGTACGAATGAACGCCGAAAACTTTTGAAATACGGCGAATAATGCTTTCGGAATCCTCTTCCGAGAAGTTTTCAACCAAATATCTTCCGCTCTGTCGGCGAATTTCGTGCCTTAAACCTTTAAGAGCCTTTTCGAGGTTTACCGTAAAAACCCGCTCGAAGTAACCGCGGTTCTTGCCCTTCAAATGTATTTCGGAATATCGAATTATTATAACTTTTTCCATATCAATCAACTATTTCTTTTCTGCGGCGCACGATTTTATTCAGAATTTCCGCCGCTTTTGCGCACTCTTCAACCGTGTTTTGGGGTGAAAAACTTATTCTCAAAATACCGTCGGCAAGGCTTTCGCTTACGCCGCAGGCAAGTATCACGCGCGAAAATCTCTTCTTTTCGTTCGAAGCGCACGCCGAACCCGTGCCTATAATAAGTCCCGCGTCGTCGGCTTCGTGCATTATTGTTTCGCCGCGAACGCCGTTCACTCCGACCGTAAGAATGTACGGAGAGGCAACAATTTTGCCGTCGGATATAATTTTTTCGGGTGAAATTATTGTAAAAAGCTCCTTGTCGAGCCTTTCCCAAAGCAAACTGCGCATACCGCTTATTCTTTCAAAATCGACTTCGACAGCCGCAAATTTCTTTTCCGCGGCGAACCCGAAATTGGTGATACCGAATACGTTTTCGGTTCCGCTCCTTGCGCCGCCCTCTTGCCCGCCGCCGTAAATATGCGGCTTGATTATGAGATTTTTTTTGCGGAACAACGCCCCAACGCCCTTAATTCCGCCGATTTTGTGCGCGCTTACCGAGTAAAGGTCGATATCTTTGCTCAATTTATAAGGGATTTTTCCGAACGCCTGAACGCCGTCCGAATGAAAAACCGCATAGGCGTTTTTGCCCTTTACAGCCTTTGCAAGCCCATTTATATCGTTGACCGCACCCGTCTCGTTGCCGACGTGAATGACCGACACAAGCGAAGTTTTTTCGTCGACAAGGCTCAAAAGGCTTTCGCGGTTGACGCTTCCGTCGGAATTGAGCGAAGCAAAGCGAACCTCAACGCCCCTCTGCTTCAACTCGTTTACCGCAGAAAATACCGCCGAATGTTCGCCGAGGGTAGTTACAACGTTCCCCCGCCTGCCCGCTCCGAAAATCGCCTGATTGTCGGCTTCGGTTCCGCAAGAGGTAAAATTGAGTCTGTATTCTTCCTTGTCGCAGACGTATGAAAGAAGTTTCTCGCGCGTGCGGCGCAATTCCAACTGAATATTATACCCTTCCGCATAGAGCGCGGAAGGATTATAATAATCGTCTTTTAAGTATTGCATGGCGCGGTCGAGGCTCTCGCCGTCGGGCTTGGTCGTAGCCGCATTATCAAGATAAATCATTAAATTTCTATCGTACCCTCGAATGAAAGTTTGACCGTACCGTCCAGCTCTACGTCGCCGTCTTGCTTGTAGTTTACAAACAGATCACCGCCTTTGAGCTTAACGGTAATAATTTCGCCGCGGGCGCAGAAGCCGTTGACTATCGAAGCGACCGCCGAAGCCGCCGCCGCCGTTCCGCACGACCATGTTTCGCCGTTGCCTTTCTCCCATACGCGCATTTTTATCGTAAGGCGGTTGACAACGCGCACGCACTCGACGAATATCCCCTGAGGGAACAAGCCCGAATCGCACACGGATTGCCCGAGCGTTTCTATATCCACGTCGTCCACTTTGTCGCAGAAGATAACGCAGTGAGGGTTGCCGACGTTGACAAGGGTAACTTCGTAGTCCTTACCGCCGATATTTATCTTGCGGTTTATAACTTCGCCGTCGAGCTTCGAGGGTATGCTTGCCCCGTCAAAAACGGGCGCGCCGAGGTTGACCATAACAGAACTTGCTTTTCCGTTAAAGGAATTCACGCTCAAAGCCCTCACTCCGCTGCAAGTTTCAACGGTTATATTTTCGGACTGCACGAACCGATTGTCGTACAGATATTTGGCAACGCATCTCAAAGGATTTGCCGCCATACCGCCGTCGCTGCCATCGCTGTTGAAAACTCTAATCCGCGCGTCGGCTATTCCCGATTTTTCGATCATAACTATGCCGTCGCCGCCTATCGCGTAGTGTCTGTCGGAGAAGTTGATGGCAAGCGATTCGGGGCAAGTTATGGCGTTATCCATATTATTGAAGAAAATATAGTCGTTGCCGCAACTCTGCATTTTGCAGAAATTGAGCTTTAACTTGTGCTTTCTGAGGTTGTTTATATCGACAAGTTCTGTGTTGAACTGGTTGTATCTGCCCGCAATAACGTCGGCAAGCGCGTTGGTCGTATCGAGCGAAGTCAAAACGGTAATTCCGAGCAAAATCGCATGGTGGTGCAAACTTATATAGTTTGTAATCGACTCGATATCCGTCTTGCCCGTGTACACAACGTAGTCTATCTTGCCCTCGTCCATTAATTTGAAAATCTCGTCGTTGGTCGAAAGGCGGGCGACTTCCGTACATTCAAGCCCCACGCTTCTTATGACCTGCGCCGTGCCCTTGGTGGCGTAAAGCGTAAGCCCTAAATCGGCAAACTTTTTAACAATGTTGACTATTTCGAACTTGTCCTGATCGTTTATAGTGAAATATATGCCCGAAGGGTTCTGCTTTGTGGGGTGTTTAACGTTGAATCCCGCCGACACAAGCCCCTTGAAAAGCGCCTCTTCAATGGTCTTGCCTATGCCCAGCACCTCGCCCGTGGACTTCATTTCGGGTCCGAGCTGGGAGTTGACGTCGTTTAATTTTTCAAACGAGAACACTGGAACTTTGACAGCGACATACGGCGAATTGGGGTAAAGCCCCGTGCCGTAGCCGAGCTTTTTGAGCTTCTGTCCCGCAAGTATCTTGGTTGCCAAATCGACCATTGGAACGCCCGTTACTTTAGATATGTAGGGTATCGTTCTCGAAGCTCTCGGGTTCACCTCAATAACATACAGCTCGTTCTGATAGATGAGGTACTGAATGTTGATAAGCCCCTTGGTCTTTAAGGAGATCGCAAGTTTGCACGAGATATCCACCACCTTTCTGAGCATAGCATCGCTGAGGTTGTAGGGCGGATAGACGGCAATAGAGTCGCCGCTGTGCACGCCAGCGCGCTCGATATGCTGCATTATGCCGGGGATAAGCACGTCCACGCCGTCGGAAATGGCGTCGACTTCAAGCTCCGTACCCATAAGATACTTGTCGCAGAGCACGGGGTTTTCGATTTTTTGGGCGAGAATTACGTCCATGTACCTTTCAATGTCGTTCTGCGTAAAGGCGATGGTCATGTTCTGACCGCCTATTACGTAAGAAGGGCGCAACAGCACGGGATAGCCCAGCGTTTCGGCTGCCTTTACCGCCTCTTCCTTGGTCATAACGGTAAGCCCCTTGGGACGGGCAATGCCGAAGTTTTCCAAAAGTTCGTCGAACCTCTCCCTGTCCTCGGCAAGGTCGACGCTGTCTGCGGGAGTGCCGAGAATACGTATGCCCTTTTTGTCGAGGTAGCCGCACAGTTTTATCGCCGTCTGACCGCCGAAAGTTATTACAACGCCGTAGGGTTTTTCAATGTCGATTACGTTTTGAACGTCCTCGGGCGTGAGGGCTTCGAAGTAAAGTCTGTCTGCCGTGTCGAAGTCGGTCGAGACGGTCTCGGGGTTGTTGTTTATGATTATAACTTCATAGCCCAGCCGCTTCAACGCCCAAACGCAGTGTACCGAAGAATAGTCGAATTCTATGCCTTGTCCTATGCGGATAGGTCCGGAACCTATAACTATAATCCTTTTCTTGGTGCTTTTGAGCACAAAGGGTTTGGCTTCATCGTGGTCAGCTTCGTCGTAAGTCGAGTAGAAATATGGGGTCTGCGCCGAGAATTCCGCGCCGCATGTGTCGACCATTTTGAACACGGCGGGACGGTGAGCGGGCAGTTTGTTGCCCGAAATTTTTTCGAGCTCCTTATCGGGATAGCCCAACTTTTTGCCGCGGAGATATTGCTCACGGGTGAGCTTTGCTCCCTTTATTTCCTCTTCGAAGTCGGAAAGATTTTTGAGTTTGTTTAAGAACCACTCGTCTATTTTTGTAATTTTGTAGATTTCGTCTATGCTTACGCCGCGCTTGATCGCCTGAAATACAACAAACAGCCGCTCGTCGGTCAAATCGTAAAGGCGTTTGTGGATCTCCTCGTCGGAAAGCTCGGCAAGTTTGGGCATGTTGAGAGTGCCTATCGAAATTTCCGCCCCGCGCACTGCCTTCATTATCGCCATTTCGAAGCTCGTGCCTATTGCCATAACTTCGCCCGTCGCTTTCATTCGCGTTCCCAAAGTGCGCTTTGCATAGAGGAATTTATCGAAAGGCCACTTGGGAAGTTTGACTACCACGTAGTCCAAAGTCGGTTCGAAGCAGGCATATGTCTTGCCCGTAACGTCGTTTTTAATCTCGTCGAGCGTATAGCCGAGGGCGATTTTTGTTGCGACCTTTGCTATGGGGTAGCCCGTCGCCTTTGAAGCGAGCGCGGACGAACGCGAAACTCTGGGGTTGACTTCGATTACGGAATACTCGAACGAATCGGGGTTGAGCGCGAACTGGCAGTTACAGCCGCCCTCGATTTTGAGTTCGGTAATGATATTGAGCGAAGCCGTGCGGAGCATCTGATATTCTTTATCCGAAAGGGTCACGGCGGGTGCGATTACTATCGAATCGCCCGTATGTATGCCCACGGGGTCGAAGTTCTCCATAGAGCACACGGTGAGAACGTTGCCCGCGCCGTCGCGCAGAACCTCGAACTCGATTTCTTTCCAGCCGCCGATATACTTTTCGATGAGAACCTGAGTTATAGGCGAAAGCATAAGCCCGTTGTGGGCTATCAGCTTTAACTCCTCTTCGTCCTTGGCAACGCCGCCGCCCGCGCCGCCGAGCGTATAGGCGGGACGGACTATAACGGGATAGCCTATTTTTTTGGCTATGTTAAGACATTCTTCAACCGAATAGGCAATATCCGAGGGAACGACGGGCTGATTTATCTTTTGCATCGTCTCTTTGAAGAGTTCCCTGTCCTCCGCTCTGTCGATAGATTCGAGGTTGACGCCTATCAATTTAACGCCATACTCGTCCAAAAAACCGCACTTTGCAAGCTGACAGCCGAGCGTAAGTCCCGTTTGACCGCCGAGCGAAGCCAAAAGGCTGTCGGGGCGTTCCTTTATGATTATCCTCTTTAAGGTTTCGACGGTGAGCGGTTCAAGATAAATTTCATCGGCAAGCGCCTTGTCGGTCATTATCGTTGCGGGGTTGGAGTTGCAGAGAACGACGTTCACTCCCGCGTCTTTGAGCACGCGGCATGCCTGCGCGCCCGCGTAGTCGAATTCCGCCGCCTGACCTATTACTATGGGACCCGAACCTATTACAAGTACTTTTTTGATATCTTCTCTCTTAGGCATTGCGCTTGCTCTCCTCTATTTTAGTTATGAATTTGTCGAACAGGAACGAAGCGTCCTGCGGTCCGCCGCATGCCTCGGGGTGGAACTGCACGGTGTAGGCGTTGAGTTCGGGATAGTCGAAGCCCTCGCAAGTGTTGTCGTTGGCGTTCACATAGGTGAGCTTGCCCACGCCCTGAAGGCTCGAAGAAATTACCTCGTAGCCGTGGTTCTGGCTTGAAATGTACACTCTGCCCGTTTCGAGGTTCTTGACGGGCTGGTTCGCGCCGCGGTGTCCGTACTTCATCTTTTTGGTGCTTCCGCCCATTGCAAGCGCGAAGAGCTGATGCCCCAGACATATTCCGAATATGGGAAGTTTTCCGGCAAGTTTTTTGATATTGGAAATAACTTCGACGTTCTCGGCGGGGTCGCCCGGTCCGTTCGTGAGCATAAGCCCGTCGGGGTCGAAGGCGAGGATCTGCTCCGCCGTGTAAAACGAGGGGACTTTTATGCAGTAACAGCCCCTCTTTACAAGTTCGCGCACTATGTTGTCCTTTGCGCCGAAGTCCCACACGACGACTTTAAGCCCGTCGGGGCTGCCGAAGTACTCAACTTCGCCGCACGTCACGCTCCTTACGGCGTTTTTTATGACGTAGGAATTTACTTCCGAAAAGTCCGTAAGGGGCTTTGAAGTTATAGCCGCGTTCATAACGCCCGCCTCGCGCACGATTTTAGTCAGCTCCCTCGTATCGATTCCGTAAACGCCGATTATTCCCTTTTGTTTAAGGTACTCATCAAGCGTTTTTTCGCATCTGAAATTCGAGGGTTCGTCGCACTTTTCGCGCACGATATAAGCCGACACCCACGGTTTTTTGCTCTCCTGATCGGGGGAGATCATTCCGTAGTTGCCTATGAGCGGGAAAGTCTGCGCGACTATCTGCCCGAAGTAGCTTGGATCGGTGAGCGTTTCGATATATCCCGTCATACCCGTGGTGAACACGAGTTCGCCGATGATCTCGCCGTCCGCGCCGAACCTTTTGCCCGTGAATTGTTTACCGTTCTGCAACGTAAGATAAACTTTGCCGTTTTTCATAAAGTGATTAAAGCGTCCTTTCCGCAAATATTTATTTAAGTAATTTGACCATTACGGCTTTTTGCGCGTGAAGTCTGTTCTCCGCCTCGTCGAAAATTTCCTTTGCGTGCTCTTCGAACACCTCGGCGGTGATCTCCTCGCCCCTGTGCGCGGGCAGACAGTGCATTACCATAACGTCCTTTTTTGCCTTTTTTATGTTGGAAGAGTTGATTTGATAGCCTTTGAACGCCTTTTCGCGTTCGGCTTTCTCCTTTTCCATGCCCATCGAAGCCCATACGTCGGTGTAGAGCACGTCGGCGTTCGCCATCGCCTCTTCGACGTCGTGCGTCAAAGTGAAGTCGCCGTTCGCCTTTGCCCAAGCCATAATGTCTTTATCGGGTTCATAACCCTCGGGGCAGGCGATCGCTATCGCCATTTCCTGTTTTACCGCTCCCACGATAAGGCTGTTAGCCATGTTGTTGCCGTCGCCGACGTAGGTCATTTTAAGGTTCTTGAAGCTCCCCTTGTACTCCCTTATGGTCATAAGGTCGGCAAGCACCTGACAAGGGTGAGCGTAGTCGGTCAAGCCGTTTATTACGGGGACAGAACCGTATTTTGCGAGGTCCTCAACTTCTTTTTGGGCAAAAGTACGTATCATTATACCGTCGAGATAGCGAGAGAGCACGCGTGCGGTGTCCTCGACGGGTTCGCCCCTGCCTATCTGAAGGTCGGCGCTCGAAAGAAAAAGCCCGTAGCCGCCTAACTCGTATATGCCCGTTTCGAACGAAACGCGCGTGCGGGTCGACGCCTTTTGAAATATCATTCCCAACTTTTTGCCCCGTAAGGTGTTGTTTGCAATGCCGTTGTTGCGCTCGAATTTGAGCTGATCGGCAAGGTTCAATATCGATAAGATCTCTTCCCTCGACAGATCCTGTAATTTAAGCAGATGTTTCATTATCCTATTACCTCGTTAAGAATTTTCAATGCTTCGTCAATTTCGTCTTTTGTTATGTTAAGGGGCGGCAAAAGCCTTACTTTTTTGTGCGCGGTGAGCACGATAAGCCCCTTTTCAAGGCACTTTTCGGCAATTTCGCGGGCGGGGCGGTCTGTTTCGATGCCTATCATAAGCCCCATGCCGCTTACGCTTTTAACGTTCCTTATGCGGGATATGTTCATGCGGAAGTAGTCACCCTTGCCCTTAACTTCCAAAAGCAGGTCTTTGGTGAGCCTTTTCATTATGCTTATCGCACCCGCGCACGCAACGGGGTTGCCGCCGAATGTTGAACCGTGGTCGCCCGCGTCGAGGGTTTGAGCGCACTTGTCGAACAAAAGACAAGCCCCAATGGGAAGCCCGCCGCCGAGGGCTTTTGCCGTCGTTACAATGTCGGGGTGAATACCCGCCGCCTCGTAGGCGTATAAATAGCCCGTTCTGCCGTTCCCGCACTGCACTTCGTCGGCTATCAAAAGAATATCTCTCTCTTTGCAGAACTTTTCGAGCTGTTTCAAAAAGTTGAAGTCGAGCACGTTAACGCCGCTTTCGCCCTGTATCGCCTCTATCATAACGGCGCAGGTCTTTTCGGTATAGCACGAGAATATCCCCTCCATTGTCGGTTCGGCATATCTGAACCCCTCGACGAACGGCGCAAAGTGCTTGTGGAACTCGTCTTGTCCCGTTGCCGAAAGCGTGGCTATGGTTCTTCCGTGGAAGGAATCTTTGAGGGTGATTATCTCGTACCGCTCCCCGCCGTACTTATCGGAAGAGTATTTGCGGGCGGTCTTTATGGCGCACTCGTTTGCCTCCGCGCCGCTGTTGCCGAAGAACACCTTTTTCGCACCCGACATTTCGCAGAGCAGTTTGGCAAGCTCGGTCTGAGGCTCGGCGTAATAGAGATTGCACACGTGCTGAACCCTGTTTATCTGGGAAATTACAGTGTTCTTCCACTCTTCGTCGTTTATTCCGAAGAGGTTTACGCCTATTCCCGTTGCACAGTCGATATATTGTTTGCCGTCCGCGTCGGTGAGAATACTCCCCTTGCCGTCCTTTATAACGACGTTAAAGCGCGCGTAGGTGTTGGCAATGTAATTTTTGTCGTTGGAAATTACTTTATTTTTGTCCATTTGCTCTCCTTACTAAATAAAAGACTGATTTGCAAAAGAAATCAGTCAATTCAAAAACATTGTCCCGCTGCCGTCTTCGGACAATATTTCAACCAAAATGGAATGGGCGACGCGTCCGTCGGTTATGAACACTTTTTTCACTCCGCGGCGGATAGCCTCTTTGCAACATTCGATTTTGGGGATCATTCCCCCCGATATTATCCCCTCTTTTACGAGTGCGGGAATATCGGAGACATATACCTTTTTGATAAGGCTCGAAGGATCGTCCTTGTCCTTTAACAGCCCCTTGATGTCGGTCATAAGAATAAGACTTTCGGCGTTCAACGCTCCCGCTATCGCCGCCGCCGCCGTATCGGCGTTGACGTTGTAAACGTTGCCCTCGTCGTCGTAACCGACGGTTGAAATAACGGGAATATAACCGAGCTGCAACAGATCGCATACCAGCTTGGTATCTATCGAAATTATCTTGCCGACAAAGCCCAAATCTTCGCTCTGCATTGTGCACTTCAACATGTGACCGTCTTGCCCGCAAAGTCCGACGGCTTTTCCGCCGTTAATTTCCAAAAGGTCGACGAGCGATTTGTTGACCTTGCCCGCAAGAACCATGCGCACGACTTCCGCCGTCTCTTTATCGGTATAACGCAAGCCGTTGACAAATTGCGACTTTATCCCCATGGCGTCGAGCGTGTGAGTTATTTCGGGTCCTCCGCCGTGGACGAGAACGACCTTGATACCCAAAAGGTTCAACACAACAAGGTCGCGCATGACCGATGATTTGAGTTCGTCGTCGATCATCGCGTTGCCCCCGTATTTTACCACGAGTATCTTATTGAAATATTTTTTGATATAGGGCATCGCCTCTATCAGAAATTCGGCTTGTTCCTTCTTGTCCATCAGGTTCTGTAATCTCCGTTTATCTTAACGTAGTCGTAAGTTAAGTCGCAACCCCACGCAACTGCCTTTTGTTTGCCGAGGTGTAAATCTATTATAATACTTATTTCGCTTTCAGACAACACAATTTTAGCAAAATCTTCAGAAAATTCTACACCGAAGCCCCCGCGACACACCGAAAGTACGCCTTTTTTGGATTTGAAGTCGACGTCTATCGTTTGCGGGTCGACGGCTTCGCCCGAATAACCTATCGCGCAGAGCACTCTTCCCCAATTGGCGTCCGAGCCGAAAACGGCGGCTTTTACGAGCGACGACTTGATGACAGTCTTTGCAACGACCCTTGCCATTTTAAGGCTCTTTGCGCCCTTCACCGTGCATTCGATGAGCTTTGTTGCGCCCTCGCCGTCTTTGGCTATCATTTTGGAAAGCCTGACAGTGCAGTACGCGAGAGCCTTTTTGAAAGTTTTATAGTCCTCGCTCTCTTCGGTAAGCCTTTCGTTGCCCGCAAGACCGTTGCACATTATGCAACAGGTGTCGTTTGTAGACTGATCGCCGTCGACGCTTATCATGTTGAATGAACCTTTAACGTCGTCGGAAAGGGTTTTTTGCAACAGTTCGGGCGAAATATTCACGTCAGAAGTGAGAAAGATGAGATTCGTCGCCATGTTGGGGCAAACCATTCCTATGCCCTTTGCGATCGCCCCGATACGGCAGATTTTTCCGCCGAGGGTGAACTCAACTGCGACAGTCTTGGGAACGAGGTCGGTGGTCATAATTGCTTCGTTTGCGTCGGAACTGTTATCGCCGAGGCTTGCATAAAGGCTGTCGATCCCCTCTTCCATGGGGGCGATATCGAGCTTTTGACCTATAACGCCCGTCGAAGCGACGATTACGTCGTCCGACGGTATGCCCGAAACCCTTTCGACAAGCCCGCACATGGCGTTTGCTATTTCCATTCCGTCTGCGTTGCAGGTGTTGGCGTTGCCGCTGTTGCAGATTATCGCCTGAGCATAGCCGTTTTTAAGGTGCTCGCGCGTGACAACGACGGGCGCGCCTTTTACAAGGTTGCTCGTGTAAACTCCCGCGGCGGAAGCGCGAACTTCGCTGACAATAAGCGCGAAGTCCTTTTTTGTCTTGTTTTTGCGGATACCGCAGTGAACGCCCGCCGCCTTAAATCCTTTAGGGGCGCATACTCCGCCCGCTACTTCTTTTATCGTTTTTGTACTCATTTTAAATTTATAATGTATTAAATAATGCTTTAATTTGCTTATAAAATTACTTTAATTTGCTTGTGCTTCGTAAATATTTGATTGCTATTTAGCCGCTTGCGCGCTTATGCTTTGCGAACTCATTACGGCAATGTTTGAGCGCGGCGCGCTTATGCAAAATTATTATTTATAAAAGCGAGATACGCTCGTCAAGCCCGAGCATTATGTTCATATTCTGAACCGCCGCTCCCGACGCGCCCTTGCCGAGGTTATCGAGCACAGCGGCAACAAATAACTGCTCTTCGTTACCGCCCAAATATATTTTCAGCATATTCGTGCCCGCAAGCTCGTTGGCGGCAATAAAGGCGGGAGTTTGTTCTTCCGATGCTATTTTTATAAAGTTCTGCGTGACATAGTACTCTGCAAAATAGCTTCTAAGCTCATTTACCGACAGTTTTTTTGCCATTAACCGCTTTATGATGGGAACGGTCACCGTCATTCCGCAGTAATAATTGCAGACGAACGGGGTGAACACGGGAGCGTATTTAAGCCCGCACTCCCTCTGCATTTCGGGCAAGTGCTTGTGCGAAAGGTTGATGGCGTACTCCCTCGGCGACTTCAACAACTCGTCGCCGCCCTTTTCGTACTGCACAATTCCCTTTTTCCCCGCGCCCGAATATCCCGAAATTCCGTGTGCGGTGAAAGGATAATCGTCTGAAACTATCCCTCCGCGCACGAGCGGGGCAACTATCGATATAAATCCCGTCGCATAGCAGCCGGGGTTCGCCACTCTGTTTGCCGAAGCTATTTCCGAACGTCTTTTATCTGAAAGCTCGGGGAAGCCGTACACCCACTGAGGGTTGGTTCTGTGCGCCGTCGAAGCGTCGATAATTTTAACTTTATGGTTCTTAACGAGCGAAACCGATTCCTTAGCCGCTTCGTCGGGCAAACACAAAAAGCAAATATCTGCGCTGTTCAGACATTCGGCTCTTGCATTTACGTCCTTTCTCTGCTCTTCGGGGAGGGTCATAAGATTTACGTCGTCACGCTTTGAGAGGCGATCGTAAATCTGTAAGCCCGTAGTCCCCTCTTTGCCGTCTATAAAAACGTTGTACATTTTACTTCAACTTTTTTTGATCGAGCAACGCTTTGACTTTTATGGGAAGTCCGAAGAGGTTGATGAAGCCCTGCGAATCGCTCTGATCGTAGCAATGGTCCTCGCCGAACGTGGCTATGTCCTCGCTGTAAAGCGAATAAGGCGAGGTAATTCCCGCGTTCATTACGTTGCCCTTGTAGATTTTCAGCTTAACGTCGCCCGTCACGGTCTCCTGCGTTTTGTCGACAAACGCGTCGAGAGCTTCGCGCAAGGGCGTGAACCACTGACCGTCGTAAACCATTTCGCCGTACTTTATGGCAATTATCTGCTTGTAGTGCTGGGTCGCCTTATCAAGGCAGATAGATTCGAGCAACTCGTGCGCGGCGTACAAAATAGTGCCGCCGGGGGTTTCGTATACGCCCCTGCTCTTCATTCCCACAAGTCTGTTTTCGACCAAGTCAACAAGTCCAACGCCGTTCGCACCGCCAACTTCGTTGAGTTTTTCAATGAGCGACACGCTGTCCATTTTTTTGCCGTCGATCGCGGTGGGAATACCCTTTTCAAAATGAATGGTTATATAAGTGGGCTTGTCGGGAGCTTTCCACGGCGAAACGCCAAGCTCGCAGATCTTGTCGTAATCGGGTTCGTTTGCGGGGTCTTCAAGGTCAAGCCCCTCGTGCGAAAGGTGCCAAAGGTTCTTATCTTTGGAATAATTGGTTTCTCTGTTGATTTTGAGGGGAATGTTGTGTGCCTCGGCGTAGTCTATTTCCTCGTCGCGGCTCTTTATGTCCCAAATTCTCCACGGCGCAATTATCTTCATTTCGGGTGCGAACGCCTTTATCGTCAGTTCGAACCTGACCTGATCGTTACCCTTACCCGTGCAACCGTGGCAGATAGCGTCTGCGCCCTCCGCCTTTGCTATTTCGACTATCCTCTTTGCGATTACGGGACGCGCGAACGAAGTGCCCAAAAGATACTTATTTTCGTAGACCGCGCCCGCTTTCATCGTAGGATAGATATAATCTTCGATAAATTCCTTTTTGAGGTCGAGCACATAGAGCTTCGAAGCTCCCGTCTTCTTTGCCTTTTCTTCAAGCCCTTCGAGTTCGGTCGTTTGACCTACGTCGCCCGAAACGGCAATCACCTCGCAACCCTCGTAATTTTCTTTGAGCCAGGGAATGATAATTGAGGTATCAAGCCCGCCCGAGTATGCAAGAACAATTTTTTTGATCTTCTTTTCCACTTTGTTACTTCCTTTGATATGTTATTTTCCTAAACCTATGAAATTATATAACAAGCGTATTTGCAAGTCAAGCAAATACGCATACAAATTTAATTTTTAAAAGATGAAGTTTTGTATAAAATTTCAGTATTTTGAAAATAGTGAATTAATATTCGATTATACTATGGGTTTTTGTATAATTATGTTTTGAACCGGTTGCGCGGAAAGAACGGTGAAATTACAGTGTTTATCACACGGGCAAACGCGTGAACGTTCGATCTAAAACGCGGTCAGTTGCTCGACTGAAAGCTTGGTTAAACGTTCAATCAAAACGCGGTTGAACGTTGTTTTTCAAAAATTACCGCAAACGCCGTGATAAGGTTCGCAAAACGCACGGTTCGAAAAAAATAATCAAAACTCAATAGAGCGAAGTCAAAAAGTCATACTCGCGCAGAGCCGAACGCAGTTTTTTGTAGTTGGGAACGTAGTCCGAAACGAGCTTCCAGAACGCCGCGGAGTGGTTGTGGCAGAGCGTGTGACACAGCTCGTGGACGATGACGTAACGCTGAATTTCGGGCGGAAGCATAAAGAGCATGTAGTTGAAAATGAGATTGTTGCGCGTATCGCAACACCCCCACCGCCCCTTGTAGCCCTTTATCGAAACGCTTGCGGGCGTGAGAAGCGTAAGCTCCGAAAGAGCTTTGACCGAGACGTTAAGCCCCTCTTGGAATTTTTCTTTGTACACTTTTTCGAGGTCGTCGAGCTTTTTGACATAAACGGCTTCGGCGGTTATCTGGTTTTTATCGCCGATTACAAGCGGAAGTTTTTTGCCCTCGACGTACACTTTTTTGTGCTCCACAACGTCGTCGTTCAACGCAAGACGGGCGGCGTTACGGGTGACCACCTTTTCTATCCAAAGGGTTTTGCTGTCGAGGAAGGCTTCAACTTCTTCGATATGCATGCTCCACGGACAGCGCACGGTGATTTTGTTCTCGTTGGTAATTGACACGGAAATACCCTTGCGGGGTGTTCTGATAATTTCGTACTTATATCTCATGTAAAACCGCCATTATTTCTTAATGTAAAATGACATTATGTATTAATGTAAAACCGACATTAATAATATTAGTTATTGCTTAATATCCGAAAGTTCGACCTTAAACAGAACGCGAGATTCGCCGTTGACCATTCCCTCAACGAAGTACGCGCCGTCCTTAAATACCTTGTAAAAATAGAGTTTTTCGCCCAATTTGCACTGCTTTACGTATGTGATTTGCAGTTTGCTGATAAATTTGCCGCGCAACTCTTCAAGCGAAAACACGTCTAAAAGGTAATCGGCGTACTTAGTGTTGTTCATGTGGAAATAGTGGTCGTAATCGGAGAGCGACACCGCGCGGGAATAGGCGCACCCGTCGGCGGCGTTCGATCCTTCTTCGAGCATTTTGTATGCCGAAGGTATTTTCCAGCTGTTGAACTCTACGCACCTTTGCGTGTTGTAATTGTCGAAATCTCCCTCTTTGAAAAATCTCGAAGTGGGCAACATCGAAAAGTCGTCGAGACTTATCATGCACCAACGCGTTACGCAAACGCCGACTTTTTCGCCGCCGCAATATATCACGAAATCTCTGAAAAATATCAGGTGAGCGGGTTTGAGCGGCCACGTGTGAATTTCAACTTTGTCGCCGAGCTTTAAGGGCTTGTAGAGTTCGATGTACCAATTGACGAGAATGAACCCCATTCTGAGCGGCGTTATAACGTCGTACCCGAACCCGAGTTCGTCGGCGGAAAGGCAAGCCGACTCTTCCATCATCGAAAGCAGCGACGAGGGTTTTAAGGCGTTGAACACGTCGCAGTCGGTGTAGCGTATTTCGTAATTTTTGATATGCTTGTACATGTGCGTTCACCAAAACAATAATTTTATTTATTTTATCATATATGCGATAAAAAGTCTATTGTTCGACGTAAAAAACATTAAATTATGTGTGACATAGTACTTTTTATATCTCCAAAATATTGACATAAATGGTCATTAGTGCTATAATAAAATAAAATTACGGAGGAAAAACGATAATGGACGAAGAACTGAACGATTCCGCCCGGAACGACGACGAAAGCTCCGAACAGCAGGAATCAGAAAACAAATCCGCCATAAGCAGCGATCTTATCCGCGGGCATATTAACACAATAATTCTCCGTACTCTTTACGAACGAGACAAATACGGCTATGAGATAATCGAAGAGATCGAGGCGAAAAGCCACGGGCAGTATTCGCTTAAACAGCCCACTTTGTACAGCGCGTTGAAGAGGCTCGAAAGCCAAGGCTACATAAACGCCTATTGGAAGACCGACGAGGTTTCGCAGGGCGGCAGACGTAAATATTACACCTTGACGGACAGCGGCAGAGAAATTACCGAACGCAACCAAGCCGAGTGGGAATATTCCCGAACGGTCATCGACAGCCTTATTTCGGATAAGAACTTCGACTTTTCGCAACCCGCTCCCACTCCCGTCGATTTTAAGATACTTAAAGTCACCACATCGCGCGTGCCCGTTCCCAAAGAGGACGATGCGGACAGCGGGCGCGAGGTGGTCTACGACGAACCCGAAACAAGTCAGGTCGTCGAAATAGTTAATCGACCCGCAACCGAAACGGTTATAACTCCCGCCGAAAACAACGGAAGCGAACCCGACGGGGGCGAGCCTCAACCCGAATCATCGGTTCAAACAGCCGAAACACAACCCGAACAACAGACGGCTGAAATTCAACCCGAGGAATTCGTTGACGAGGTCGCGGAAGAGACGGTCGTTGAGCAAGCTCCCGAAACGCCCGCGGACGACGAAGAACGCAGAAGGGCGCACGAGAATTATTTAAGGCTTATTTCCGAGCCTGTGCAACCCACTGCGCCCGAACCCGAGGATCAGCCCTACGCCGACGGCATGGAAACGGACGGGCTTATTTACATAAGCAAGCCCGAAGCCGAGCGCGATTACAAGAATATCGTAAATAATCTGTATGCGCGCACCTTCCGACCCGCTGCCGCCACTGCTCCAGCCGCCGAAACCGCCCACGCAAGACCCGCCGCGCCTGCTTCCCCCAAGCCCGCGCCCGTTACAAACGTGCGCACGGTGAGAGTCAACGACGCGGACGCGATGACCGACAAGGACGACTTAGCCGTCGGAACTTCGGTTTACGAGGGCACGGGAACGCGCAGAAAGCGTTACAACCGCGGGGCGACTATGTTCAAGTGCTCGCTCATAATCTTTGTTGTGATGATGCTTGAATTTGCGCTTTGCCTTATATTCCGCGACGACCTCGGCGTGGATCTGACTTACGGCTTTGTGATTTTTGCAATTGCGTGCGCACAACTTCTCCTCTTCGGCGTTCTCTGCTACACGGATATCGGCAAGAGTTCGCGAAAGCCCACTTCCCTCGTCTACGTTACGGCTTCGATAATAACGGCAATATTTGCGGTTCTTATAATCTTTGTGGTTTCGTTCATACTCAACGTCAACTTCAACAGCGCGGGCGACATAATGGCAAAAATCGTCATTCCCTGCTTCGTAGCGTTGAACATACCTGCTTTTGCGGGAATCTTCTATCTGATGAGCAAATAACATGAAAATTTTGATTATCGTTAATTCTTCGCACCGTCAAAACACCCGACAGATCGCCGAAGCCATGGCGGAAGTAGCCCCCGCGGTGATAGCCGATATCGAGAATATCGGTGAATACAACACCGACGACTACGACTTAATTGGTTTTTGCAGCGGTATTTATGCGGGAAAATTCGGTTCGGATATCGTAAAATTTGCCAAAAATATGAGCGATAAACAGCAAGACGCCTTTGTGTTCTCGACGAGCGGCACGGGCAAACCCGAAAAATACAACGCCGATTTTGTTAAAGTTATCGAAAGCAAGAACAAAAGAGTTTTGGGCAGTTCGGGTTGTAAAGGTCTTTGCAAGTGGTTCATATTCGCGCTTGTCGGCGGCATTGCCAAGGGACACCCCGACATGGACGACTTCGAAGCCGCTCAACAGTTCATTACCGAAGTTATGCAAAAGCACGAGAACACGTAAAGCTATTAAGCCGAATATCAAAATTTAATTACGGAACGTTTGGAATAATAACGCCGCCCCGCGCCGATACGGCGCGGGGCGGTTTCACACTCTTGATAACTTATCTTATTTTGCAAATTCGCTTGCGCGGAATTCGCGTATGACGTTTACCTTTATCTGACCGGGATATTCAAGCTCGCTCTCGATTTTCTTTGCGATATCCTTTGCAAGGAAGGTCGCCTGCGAGTCGTCGACTTGTTCGGGCTTAACTATTACCCTCACTTCTCTGCCCGCCTGAATTGCGTAGCACTTATCAACGCCGTTGAAGTTGCCCGCTATGGCTTCGAGCTTTTCGAGCCTCTTTACGTAGTTAGTGCCCGTCTCGCGCCTTGCCCCGGGACGTGCGCCCGAAATTGCGTCCGCCGCCGCTACAAGCACGGCTTCAACGGTCTTAGGCTCTACGTCGCCGTGGTGGGCGGCGATAGCGTTTATAACGTTGTTGCTTTCGCGGTATTTTTTTGCGAGGTCTGCGCCGAGCTGGATATGAGTTCCCTCCTGCTCGTGGTCGACAGCTTTGCCTATATCGTGCAAAAGCCCCGCGCGCTTGGCAAGATTTACGTCAAGCCCCAACTCCTGCGCCATAAGTCCCGCAAGTTGCGCAACTTCTATGGAATGTTTATAGACGTTCTGACCGTAGCTCGTGCGGTATTTGAGTCTACCCAAAAGTTTGATGATTTCGGGGTGAAGCCCAAAGATACCCACTTCGAACATCGCGCTCTCGCCCGCCTGCTTGATTTCGTTGTCCATTTCCTTTTTGACTTTTTCGACCGTCTCTTCTATCCTTGCGGGATGAATTCTGCCGTCGGAAATGAGTTTTTCAAGCGAAAGTCGGGCAATTTCCCTTCTTACGGGGTCGAACCCCGAAAGAATAACAACTTCGGGCGTGTCGTCAATTATAAGCTCTATGCCCGTCGCGTTTTCTATGGCGCGGATATTTCTGCCCTCTCTGCCGATAAGCCTTGCCTTCATGTCGTCGCTCGGCAGGGGTACGACCGAAACGGTTATCTCCGAAGCCTGATCGGCGGCGCAACGCTGAATTGCAAGCGAGATTATCTTCTTTGCTTCGTTGTTCGCCTCTTCCTTTGCCGTCTGTTCTATGTTGCGCACCTGAAGGGCGACGTCGCGGCGGGTCTCTTCAAGTATTTCTTCGGACAAAAGTTTTTTGGCTTCGTCCTTTGTTAGCTGTGCAACCTTTTCAAGTTCCTGCACCATCAGTTCGTGCTGATGCGCAACCTTTTCCTGCGTCTTTTTGATTTCCTGTTCACGAGCCTGCAAGTCGCGTTTTTGCTGTTCCGCCGCATTGCTCTGCTTTAAGAGCGCTTCTTCCTTTTTGTCGAGAATGTCCTCTTTTTGTACGAGGCGTTGTTCCTGACGTTGAAGTTCGTTCCTCTTCTCTCTGCTCTCTTTTTCAAAGTCGTTTTTGAGTTGCAGTACCTGTTCCTTAGCTTCGAGCATAGCCTCTTTTTTCATGGCTTTACATTCGAGCGTAGCGTCCTCGATCATTTTGGCGGTTCTCTGTTCAACCTCGCCAAGCCTCTTATCGGTGTTCTTCTTTCTTATGAAAGAACCGACAAAAAAACCAATCGCAAGCGCAGCCACAAAAGCAATTGAAAGTCCTATCGTAACTCCCAAAAATGCTGCGTCGTCTGCAAGAAACAGGCTGCTTAATGCCGTGTAGTTCATTTAAGCCTCCTGATTAAAGTAATGAAATATATTCCAAACTCCCGTTTCGCGGGAGCAGATTATATCACTATGAATATTTTACACCACTGTGCTTAAAAAGTCAATTTAATAGCGTCACAACTTTATGCATTATACAAAAAAGACGGTATAGAACCGTCTTTTAAGCTGATATTCAGTCGTGTTTTTGGTTTGCCGCTTTGTGGGCTTCGCGTATAGCCTTATCCAATTCGGCTTTGAGTTCGGGATTGTTTTTAAGATGCTCGCGCATTTTTTCGCGACCCTGCGCCACCTTTTCGTCCTTATAATTGAACCACGCGCCGCTCTTTGTTAAAATACCGTATTCGATACCGAGGTCGATAAGACAGCCCTCCTGCGAAATTCCCTCGCCGTAGATGATATCGAACTCCGCAACTTTGAAAGGGGGCGCAACTTTGTTTTTGACGACTTTGCACTTTGCGCGGTTGCCGATGACGTCGCCCTCGCTTTTGAGCGAATCGGCTTTTCTTATGTCGAGCCTTATTGAAGCGAAGTACTTTAACGCCTTACCGCCGGGGGTGGTTTCGGGATTGCCGAACATTATGCCCACCTTTTCGCGCAGTTGGTTGATAAATATAACGCAGGTTTTGGACTTGTTGGTAATTGCCGTGAGCTTTCTGAGAGCTTGCGACATAAGCCTTGCCAAAAGCCCCACGTGCGTGTCGCCCATATCCCCTTCTATTTCGGCTTTGGGAGTGAGCGCGGCAACCGAGTCGACAACGATAACGTCGACCGCACTCGAACGGACGAGCGATTCGCAGATATCGAGCGCCTGTTCGCCCGTGTCGGGTTGGGAAAGGTACAGCTCGCTCGTGTTCACGCCGAGAGCGTGCGCATATTGCGCGTCAAGCGCGTGTTCCGCGTCGATAAACGCCGCGACCCCGCCCGCTTTCTGCGTTTCGGCAATGACGTGCAAAGCTACGGTAGTCTTGCCCGAGGACTCGGGTCCGAATATCTCGATTATACGTCCGCGGGGAACGCCGCCCACGCCGAGGGCAAGATCGAGCGAAAGGCAACCCGTGGGTATGACTTCGATATCGTTGTTCACGTCGGTATCGCCGAGCTTCATGATCGCGCCCTTGCCGTACTGCTTTTCGATCATTGCGATTGTTGAATTGAGTGCTTTGAGTTTTTCTTCGTTCATGGTTCGTTCCTCGTCATTTTAGATATTTGAAAACGTGATAAAGCGCAAAATTAATTGCGGTATTCGTTATTTCCTCTCTGTCGCCCGTAAAATTGTACTTGTAAACGGAGATCGCGCCCTTGATGCCCACGCCAATAAAGGCAAGCCCTATGGGCTTATTTGTGTTGTCGGACTTCGGTCCCGCTATGCCCGTAGTCGCTACGGCGATATCGCAGTAACCGCTGTTCAAAAGCCCCTCGGTCATCTGGTAAGCCGTCTCTTCCGAAACCGCGCCGAAGCGGTAAAGCGTGTCTTTTTGCACGCCCAAACGCAAAGATTTTGCCTCGTTGGAATAGACCGTCAACCCCTCGGAATAAACCTCGCTTATGCCGGGAACGCCGACGAGCTTTTTGCTTATTCCACCGCCCGTGAAAGATTCGGCAACGGAAATTTTCATTTTGCGGAGTTTAAGCAACTGAAAGAGCCTCTCTTCGAGCGATATATCTTCAAGCGCGTAGATATACGCGTTCAAAGAAGTTACCATAATTCTCAAAATTTCGTCTGTTTCGGCTTGCGAAATACCGTCGGGGCAGTCGGCTTCTATTTTGCCGTCGCCGAACGACGACGTGATGCCGAACGTTATCGCGGGATATTTTTGTTTGATTTCGGAAACGACCGCGGTGATATCGCTCTGCGGCGCGCCGATAGTCTTTATTACCAGTTTCATTTTTTAAGAACTTCTCTGTTTTTTACTAGATAATTTATTCCCGAAATTACCGTTAAAATAACGGCTATCGCAAAAGCGGTAAGTCCGATATAATTTATCACTTTGACCGCAACATGGTCAGTAAGTTCCATAAGCCCCGCGCTTATAAGCAACACGACTATGGAAATATCCTGAAAGACCGTTTTGTACTTACCGAATATGTCCGCCGCTATTACGACCCCCGAAGAAGCCGCCACCATTCTGAACCCGCTCACGATAATTTCGCGGGCGAGAATTACGGCAACGCCGCACCCCGCAACGATTATCGCCCAACCGCCGAGATATGCGCAGAACACGTACGGAACGGTCAGAAGAACCGTCAACGCCGAAAGCACAAGCACTTTATCGGCTATCGGGTCGAGGAATTTTCCCAAATTCGTGACTAAATCGTACTTCCTTGCTATCTTGCCGTCCAAAAGGTCGGTGAGGCTTGCAATGGCAAACACGCCGAGCGCAACAAAATAATGCGCCGTAAATTGAAGATAAAAGAACAGTATGAAAAGCGGTATCATCACCATTCTCGAAATAGTGAGCTTGTTGGGAAGATTCATAACGCCCTTGCCCGCGGCTATGCGATACGCTCTGCTCTCCTTATCTATTTCTTTCATATAACGTAATCCTCCGTTCTGCCGAACAGATCGCACCCCTCGCGCCTTTCGATGAGCACTTCGAGGTATTGCCCCTGCGTTGCATTGGGCGCGTTGAAGTAAACTTTTCCGTCAATTTCGGGGGCTTGGAAGTAGGCTCTGCCGAAAAATCTTTGATTTTCGTAATCGATGCCGTCGCAAAGCACTTTTAACTTTTGCCCGACGTATTTTTGCAAAATTTCTCCGCTTATTCGGCTTTGCGCTTCGTACAGCTTTTTAACGCGCGATCGTTTTACAGAATAATTTATCTGCCCTTTGAGCTTGTACGCGGGGGTGTCGGGTTCTCTCGAATAGGCGAAGAACCCGCAGTTTTCGAGCTTAGCCTCTTTGAGAAATTCAACCATACCAGCAAACTCCTCTTCGGTTTCGCCGGGAAAGCCCGTGATGAACGTCGACCTTATTGCGATCCCTTTAACTTCGGAGCGGAGTTTTTTCAAAAGGTTCAGATACTCCTCTCTGCTCCCCTTGCGGTTCATAAGTTTTAATATCCGATTTTCGCTGTGTTGCAGCGGGATATCGATGTACTTTACGATTTTGGGATCGTTCTTTATTTCGGAAATAAGTTCGTCGTCGATGTCGTCGGGATAACAGTACAGTAATCTTACGCTATTAATGTTGACAAGCGCTGTCAGCTTTTGTAAAATTTCCGTTAATTTTTTTTGACCGTATAAGTCGACGCCGTACTTCGATATATCCTGCGCGACCAAAATGAGTTCGGATACCTCGCCCAACTCCTCCGCTTCTTTAACGAGCATTTCTTCGGGCACGCTTTTGTAACTGCCGCGGATCTTAGGAATGAGGCAATACGTGCACTTGTTGGAACAGCCCTCTGCGATTTTAAGGTAGGCGTAGTGCGGAGGGGTCGTTACCACCCGCTTGACGCCCGCAACGCCCGAACCGCAACCGACCATGTTCACCCGTTCACCCTCGTACGCCCTTTCGAGGGCTTCGAAGAGCTTATCGTAGTCGGAAATTCCCAAAAACACGTCGGCTTCGGTAAGCGCGGGGAAAGTTTCGGCTATGAACTTTTGAGGCAGACAGCCGCTGACTACGATTTTTTCCAGATTTTCGCTCTTATATGCGGAGCACTCCAAAACCGTTTCGATGGCTTCCTTGCGCGCCTCGTTCAGGAACGCGCAGGTGTTGACGATAAGAATGTTGGCTTGCGCAATGTCGTTGGTTACGGTAAAGCCCTTTTCTTCTATCAACGCCAATAATTTTTCGCTGTCGACTCTGTTTTTGTCGCACCCGAGGGAAATTACCCCGAACTTTTTGCGGCGTAAATCAGTCATCTACTTCTCCGTATGTGTTGACGAAATCTTCCATTGAAAGGAGAACTTTGCGGGGTTTGGAACCCTCGGATTGTGTGATATAGTTCATTCCCGCCATCCAGTCGATTATCTTGCAAGCCTTTATATAGCCGACGGGGAATCTGCGTTGAAGCATCGACACGGAAGCCTGATTTGAGACCACGCAGTATTTGAGAGCCTTTATAAAGGTCTCGTCTATCTTTGCGTCGCCGTCGTCGCCCAAATCACCGCCGTTCGAATCGGAAGGAACTTCGTCGTCTTTCTTGTTTATAAAACTGCTTGCGTCGGGATCGAAATATGTTTCGTTGTGCTGTTTAACAAAGTCGGTAACTTTCTGCACTTCATGGCTGTCGACAAAGCACCCTTGAATACGCGCAAGGTCGGGCTGGTCGGCGGATCTGAAATAGAGGTCGCCCTTGCCCAGCAGTTTTTCCGCGCCGCCCTTGTCGAAAATAGTCCTCGAATCGTCGAACGAGTTGACTTTGAAGCCTATCCTCGTGGGAAGGTTCGACTTGATAAGACCCGTTATGCAGTCTACCGAAGGACGCTGTGTTGCGAGAATGAGGTGAATACCGCACGCGCGCGCCTTTTGCGCAAGCAAAATTATCTTCGACTGTATGTCTTTTTTGGCTTGCATCATAAGGTCGCCGAACTCGTCGAGGATTATAACTATCTTGGGCAGTTTTTGCTCGCCCTCCTGCAGGTGAGCGTTATACTCCTCGAGGTTCTTTGTGGTTACGGAAGTTTCGGACATCTCCTTAAAGAGCGTGTAGCGGCGTTCCATTTCCTTTACCGCCCAGTCGAGGGCTTTAAGAGCTTTGGTAACGTCGAAGATTATCTCGTTTATCATAAGATGCGGGAGCTTATCGTAGGGGATAAACTCGACCTGCTTGGGGTCGACGAGAATGAGTCTTAATTCGTCGGGTCCGTACTTATACAAAAGGCTTATAAGGAGCGCGCTGAGGCAAATACTTTTACCGCTGCCCGTAGTACCCGCTACAAGCAGGTGGGGCATTTTGGTTATGTCGGGGCAAACGACTTCGCCGTCGACGTTTTTGCCGAGCCCGAACACGATTGAATTGGGCTTGCTGTTTATGAATTTGGGGCTTGCGAGCAAACCTTTCAGTCCCACTATCGCTCTGTTGCGGTTGGGAACTTCTATCGAAAGCGCGCCCTTTGAGAAGTTAAGATAGGTATTTACGTTGTCTTTCATCAACGAAATGGCGATTTCGTCTTTATAGCTGAGCGAACGCTTGATGTTCGCACGGTCGAGAATGGTTACGTCGTAACGCGTTATCGCAGGTCCTATGGTGACGTTGGCTATTTCGCAATCGATGTTGAACCGTTTGAGGGTGTCGATAATTATATTCTTGCTGTCCTCTATCTCGGCAGTGTTGACGTTGTTGACTTCGGGATAGTCGTCGAGCAGATCGAGGGGCGGACGAACGTATTTCTTCCACACGTGAACGGGCTTTTCTTCGGGCTTCTCCTCTTGCGGTTCGGGCTTCTGCGAACCGATGGGGGCGACTCCCCTTATGGGGCGGACGTCTCCCGTCGGGCGGTCTGTTGTCGAACGATCGCCCGTGATACGCCCCTCACCCGTCAGATCTCTTCTGCCGAGCGGGTTATCGGAAGCGCGGTCGGGAGTGCGATCGGAAGCGCGGTCGACAGAACGACCGCCGATTTCGGACGAACGGTCGCCCGCCGTTTCGCCTCTGCGGTCGTCAACGCGCCTCAAAGACGAATCGCCGTCGAGCCTGTCTCTGCCGCCGAGCCTTTCGCCAAGATCGGGATAAACGTCGTCGCCGTTCTCTCCGTCGTTCTCGTCGTCCGAGAAAAGATCGCTCGCTCTGCTCTCTCTTCCGCTCTCCCTTTCGTCGCGGGGTAAAATATCCTGTCTGTCGTCGCCGCGCGGTCTTGCAAAGCCGTCTCTGCCCGTCTCTTCGGTGTTCTCCGAAGAATTTTCGGGTTCGGCGGGATCGCGGCGCACGTCTTCGCCGTCAGTATCGGAAAGACGTTCGACATAACTTTCTCTTACTATATCGCCGCGGCTGTCGTCGACGGGCGGCTGTACTTCGGCGGGATACTCGTCTTGAACCTGCTGCTCTTCCTCGCCGTACGTGCGGGGCGGGACGACTTCGATACCGTCCTCATGCATTTCTGCGGGATAGTCTTCCGCGGCGGAATAGCTTTGCGCGGTCTGTTCGCTCACCGAACTTACGGGCGGCTGACCCGCGGGTTCTTCGATCACGCCGCTTTGATACATATCCGAATATGTCTGCGGCTGTGCTTGCTGAGGTTGCGCCTGCTGTGGCTGTTCCTGAGGACTGCCGCCGAAACTGCTGTAATAGTCCTCGTCGGTGCTGTGAGAATGGTTGAAGTAGGAATCCTCGCTGAAAATGAGGTTGCGCCTGTAACTTTCCGCGGCAGAGCCGTCTCGTCTGAGCAATATCTGCCTTGCGTCCTCCTGCGCCGATCTTCCCGTCTCTTCCGTCGGCTGTTCGGGCTGAGCGTCCTGCGCGTGGCGTTCGGGCGAAAAACTTACGGTGTCGACTATCTCGTGGTCAACTACCGAATATACGTGATCGGGCTGGGTGGTAACGGTCTCCTGCACGGGTTCTTTATAATCGGCTTGCGCGCCCGCCGCAACGGCTTCTTTCTTTTCCGAAGCGGGCAAATTGCGCTTTGCCGTCATAAACACAAGATAGAGCGAACCCGCAAGAAGAACCGAAAATACTACATACGCGCCTATAAACGTCGTTAAAAACGCGACGGGATAGACAATCAATCCGCATATGACCCCGCCGAACGTATAGCCGCCCCAACCCTGCGCGGCGTTGGTGTAGCAGTCCGAAAGGTAGCCGCCGTAGTTTGAAAGCGAAATTCCGCTCGAAGTTATCGAGTGAATGAGCAAAAACAGCATTACTATCGAAAGGGATACCGTCAGAACTATCTTTTTGTTGAGTTTTAACTTCTTTTCGAACACGAGCCATTCGCTGAGGTAAGCTAAAAGCGCGACTATGATGTACGAACCGTAGCCGAAAGTTCCGTACATAAATGTACAGATAGCCTCTCCCATCGAGCTGAACACATGCTCGCGCGTGAGCAACATTACAAACACGAGCGCACAGAAAAGCATGAGCGTCATCCCCAGCGTTTCGCGCGTAAATATATACGAGACTTTGCCCGTTTTGTCTTTTTTTCTGTCTTTCACTATTATATACCCCGAAGCCGAAATATCGCTATTTAATATAAAACTTTACGTTCGGAATATATTATAACATTTCTCGCGTAAAATAACAACAAAATCAAAAGGGTTTTCGGCTTTTTATATATAAATATTTATATATAAAATGAGGCGGCGCGTATTTTTTACGCGCCGCCCTTAAACTTAAAGCATAAAATTTTTTATCAAAGTATGCGTTTGACCTTTTTCAAAGTTTACGCTTGCCTTTTTCGGCTTCGAAGATGCTGTCGGAATCGTTCCACGAATACATTTTGCGGATCTCCGCCCCCACCTGTTCAAGCGGGTGCGAGGCTTCGAGTTCGCGCTTTGCGTTGAAGTGCGCTCTGCCGTTGTTGTTTTCGGCAATCCATTTGGAGGCGAAAGTACCGTCCTGTATCTCTTCGAGCACTTTTTTCATCTCCTTTTTGGTCTCGTCGGTGATGAGGCGTTTGCCCGTCTCGTAATCGCCGAACTCCGCCGTGTCGGAAATGGAATATCTCATCATCGAGAACCCGCCCTTATAGATAAGGTCGACGATAAGTTTCATTTCGTGTATACATTCGAAGTATGCGTTCTTGGGATCGTAACCCGCCTCGACAAGCGTTTCGAACCCAGCTTTCATGAGCGCGGTAACGCCGCCGCAGAGCACAGCTTGTTCACCGAAGAGGTCGGTCTCGGTTTCGCACTTGAAAGTCGTTTCGAGAACGCCCGCACGCGCGCCGCCTATTCCAGCGGCATACGCAAGAGCTATGTCGAGGGCTTTGCCCGTGGCGTTTTGGTGAACGGCGACAAGGCAAGGAACGCCCTTCCCCTCCTGATACTCTGAACGAACGGTGTGCCCCGGTCCTTTGGGAGCTATCATGAACACGTCGATATTTGCGGGCGGAACTATCTGTTTGTAATGGATATTGAACCCGTGCGCAAACGCAAGCGCCGCGCTGTCTTTAAGGTTGGGTTCGACGCTCTCCTTATAGACCTGCGCCTGTCTTTCGTCGTTGATGAGCATCATAACTATGTCTGCCTGCTTTGCGGCTTCCGCAACGGTGTAAACGCCGAAGCCCGCCGCCTCTGCCTTTGCCCACGACTTGCCGCCCTTGTGAAGTCCGACGATTACTTTGACTCCGCTGTCGCGTAAATTAAGGGCGTGCGCGTGCCCCTGACTGCCGTAACCTATTATGGCAACCGTTTTATTTTTAAGAACGTTGAGATCGCAGTCGCTTTGGTAAAATATTTTGGACATTTTGCTTCCTCCGAAATTCATATTTTTGAAAAATTATAATAGTTTTACGTGCATAAGTCAAGCAATATTAATTTTTTTAAAAAAATTACCCAAAAAATTTGCATAAAAAAAGCAAAAAGTATATAATATACAAAAAATATTCACGGTGAATATTATGACGGAAAATCTTGAAAATTTGACCGTTTTGCACGGCTTATCGGGCGATAAAGTTTTTGCCGCCTTTGCGGGATATACGCTCGGCAAAAACGACTTTTCGGAACTTCTGCGCGCCGTCTTTGCTTTTAACGCCGAAAATGATTTTTGCAAATATGTGACCGACCTCATACTCTTCGACGAGAACCCGCTTTCGCTGTGCCTTGCCTCGCATAAGCAGCCGTCGGAATACCTCAAAAGCGCATACCTTGGCGACTTGCGGATAATCTTCAACTCGCTCGCGACCCTTTCGTCCGAAAACTATTTCGAAGTCGGAAAGACAGACCTGACCCCCGAGGAATTTTATGATAAAGCCGCCGCGCTGTATCCCGCGGCGGGGTTCGGAAGGTATCTTAAATACACTTCGTTCACCTATGAAAAGGGCGATATTGTTCCAATAGAGCACATCAACCCCATTTCTTTGGAACAGCTCAAAGATTATAAGTTCGAAAAGCGGCAGATAGAGGAAAACGTAAAAGCCTTCCTTTCAGACTTGCCGTATGCCAATATGCTGTTGTATGGCGATCGCGGCACGGGGAAGTCCTCTTCGGTTCACGCCATGGTCAAAAAATATGCCGAAAGCGGTTTGAGGCTCATCGAGCTTTCCCCAAAAAATATCAACCTGATACGCGAAATAAAGGACAAAGTGAATACTTTGCCCATGAAATTTATAATATTTATCGATGACCTTTCGTTGCAGGATAACGACGAGCGGCTTACAGACCTTAAAGCCAACCTCGAGGGAAGCTGCCGCTATTGCGGAAACGCCATGGTCGTTGCAACTTCAAACCGCAGACACGTCGTCCGCGAAAACCGCGAGACGAGGGAGAACGCCGTGCACGTCAGCGACGAACTCGACGAACAGCTCTCCCTTTCGGACCGCTTCGGGCTTACGGTAATGTTCTCGGCTACTAGCAAGGATCAGTATCTTTCGATTGTAAAACAGCTTGCCGAGGACGCGGGCGTAACGCCCGACGAACAGCTTTTGTTGCTTGCCGAACGCTGGGCGGTGTGCAAAGGCGGGCGTTCCCCGAGGCGCGCAAGGCAGTTCATTGATTTTTGGGTCGCACGCGCACGGACGGGTTCGGAGATAGACTTTTGATGAGCCGCAAGGCTATTTCGTAGATATCCCCCGCCCCCAAAAACAAAATTTTATCGCCCGCTTCGGCTTTGGACAGAAAATCGAGAATATCCCGCTCGCTGTCGCCGTAGCGGGATTTTTTTATCTTTTGCGAGAGCGTGAGCGCGCTCCCGCCGTCGTCAAAGTATTCGCGGGCGGCGTATGTTCTGTATATCAAAAGATTATTTATGGGTGAAAGGACCCTTACGAAGTGCTTGAACAGCGCGCGCGTTCTCGAATAAGTGTGAGGCTGAAACACGACGAAAAGGCGACCATCGGTTAGTTTGTTGGCGGCGCGGAGGGTTGCGCGGATCTCGTCGGGGTGGTGCGCGTAGTCGGCTATGCACTCCGCCCCGTTTATTTCGCCTATGCTTTCGAACCGCCTTTCGACTCCCGTAAAATTTTTAAGCCCTTCCTTTATTTTGCAAAAGGGTATCTGCGCGCTCCTTGCAACGGCTATGGCGGCGAGCGCGTTCAACACGTTGTGCTTGCCGTAAATCGACAGTTCGGCTCTCCCCAACTCGCTGTCGCCCTCGTACGCCGTAAAGGAATATAAGCCCCCGTTCCCGACAATATTCTTCGCGCTGTAATTCGCGTTTCGGTCGAACCCGAACGTAAGACATTCGTCTATGACGTCGCCGTAGAGGGCGATTTTTATGGGCGCGGAAGAAGCGAACTGCTTGTAGCATTGTTTTAAGTTCTCTTCGCTTCCGTAACATTCGAGGTGATCGGGGCGGCTGTTTAAAATTACCGCTATATCGGGCTTTAATAAAAGAAAGTTCTTTTTATATTCGCACGCCTCGGTTATGAAATAATCGTAACCGCCGCAAAACATATTCGAAAATTTTTTGTCTCTGCCGCCTATGTGCGCGCAAAAATTTTTGCCCGCCGCAAAAAATATGTGTGCGAGCATCGCCGTGCACGTCGTTTTGCCGTGACAGCCCGAAACGGCTATCACGTTGTTGAAATTTCGGCTTATCTCATATAAAAGCTGACCGCGGGAAATAATATATTTGCCAAGTCTTTTGGCTTCGGCAAGCCTTAAATCGTTTTCGGGGATAGCGTCGGTATAAACGACCACGTCGAAGTCTGCAAGGCTCTCCTTTTCGGGACAGGTCGAAACGGCTATACCCTCTTTTCGCAGTTCCTCGACGTATCGGTTAACGCAAACGTCGCTTCCCGCCGTCTTTTTTCCGCGGTAAGTAAGATATCGGGCAAGCGCGCTCATGCTCACTCCGCCTATTCCGATAAAATAAAAACTGTCAAAATTTTCGTAAAACGCGTTCTGCATATTAAATTTTATTAATAAATCATAAAAATTAGCACGAAAAATAAATAATTTTGATAAAAACGTAAAAAATTTTTACATTAACTATTGAAATTAATTTTCTTTTATTGTACAATATAATCAATGAAAGTATAATCTGGTAGGTGTATTATGAAAATCACAGATGTACGAATCAGATTAGTTAACAAGGAGGACAATAAACTTAAAGCTGTAGCTTCTATCACCATTGACGAGTGCTTTGTTATTCACGACATAAAAGTGATAGAATCGACAGAAGGCGCGTTTATTGCGATGCCCAGCAGAAAAACTAACGATGGCGAATATAAGGATATTGCACATCCGCTGAACACCGAGACCCGAGAACTTTTAAAACAAGCAATCCTTACGGCTTACTATGATGAACTTAAAGGTTAAGTCATTTTAGATTTTCCGTCAGTTAAATAATACTGAATTTGTAAAAATAGCGGTTCCCCCTCTCTTCGGGAGAACCTCTATTTTTTATATGAAATATCAAACTATATCCGACTTTCATAAAAATATATTTATATTTCGGTGAAAGCTGTGTTTTGGGGTGGAACGCTGAGTTGTTGGGGAACACTGAGTTTGGGGAACGCTAAGCCCGCGGCTTTTTAAGCCGCGGGCTTGCCTTACGATATTCAAACTTTGTAAAACGGCAACTTACTGTCCGTTGTTGTTCCTCTTCATGTTCTTCATAATTCTTACAAAGAGCGGAAGTTTCGAATCGCTTTCGGAGCGGTCGATATGTTCGTCCGCGGGAGCGGTTTCCTGTGTTGGCGGGGTCTGCGCCTGCTCGCGCGGGGCGGCGGGGTTTTCCGCGGGACGATCGTAACGCTCGGTCGGGGGTTGGGGTTGAGGCTGTTGGGGCGGGTACTGCGGCGGATATTGCGGCTGTACCTGCGGCTGTGCGTTGTAGCCTGCGCTTCCGTTCCCGCCGTTATTTCCTCCGTTATTATAGCCGCCGTTATTGTAATTGTCCGCTTCGCTCAATCTTCTGCGAAGCCCGTTATCCACACCGCTCTCGTTTACGGGCGGATATATAGTCGCGTCGTTGCGGCGGGGTATTCCCAAAACGTCCGAATTGGGCGTGGACGGTCTGTATCGGGGGGTCTCCTCTGCGGGTTTGCCCGAAGAGCCGGGGAAGCCCGTTGCGATTATGGTAATTTCAACCTCGTCGTGCGCGTTGGGATCGATACGCGCGCCGAAGATTATGTTTGCCGAAGCGTCGACGACGCTCTTCACAAGCTCCGCCGCCGCGTTGACTTCTTCAAAAGTGAGGTCGTTGCCGCCGACGATATTGAGAATAACGCCGCGCGCGCCCTCGATAGTCGTTTCGAGCAAGGGGCTTAAAACGGCAACGCGGACTGCCTCGATAACTCTGTTCTCGCCCTTGGCAATGCCCACGCCGAGGTGCGCTACACCCTTGTCTTTGAGTATGGTGCGAACGTCGGCAAAGTCGAGATTTATGAGCGAGGGGTTGACGATAAGCTCGGTCAAGCCCTTTATGCTCTGTCTTAAAATGTCGTCGGCAACTTTGAGAGCCTCGGGAAGAGATGTGTTTTCGGCAATGACTTCCTTTATCTTATCGTTGGGAATGACGATGAGAGTGTCGACGTACTTTTTGAGGTTGTCGATACCCTTGATCGTATTCTCCATGCGCCTTTTGCCCTCGAACCCGAAAGGTTCGGTGACGATAGCGACGGTAAGTATCTTTTTGTCGCGGGCGATCTTTGCGATTATAGGCGCGGCGCCCGTGCCCGTTCCGCCGCCCATTCCCGCCGTTATAAACAGAAGGTCGGTGTCCTCGACGGCTTTGGTAAGCTCGTCAATATTCTCTTCCGCCGCCTTTCTGCCTATTTCGGGGTCGGCTCCCGCGCCGAGACCTTTGGTAAGGTTGACGCCTATCTGAATTTTGTTTTTGCAACGCGACAGCGCAAGGATTTGGCTGTCGGTATTTACAACGTAGTACTCTGCGCCCGACACGTCTGCCTGCAACATTCTGTTGACGGCGTTATTGCCTGCGCCGCCTACGCCTATGACCTTTATTTTCGCCCTCCCTGAAATGGGCGCGGGCGTTTCGGGAACTGCGCTCGAATCAGGTTCGAACCCGCCGTAATCGTTAAACATTTGTAACCTCCGTAAACCGTATGTGGTAAATTGTGCGTTCGATATATAAAAACGTGTGTTCTTATGTGTGTTCTAAATTGAGAAATTTCGGACTTTTTTACAGGCTGAAATTATTTTGCGAGCGAATCCGAAAGCGCAAGATCGAGCAAGCTCAAAGTCGATGAGAACTGCGGCTTGTCGTAATAAGGCACGCGTGGAACGACTATTTCGACGGGCTTTACAAGTCTGCCCGAAAGGTGATCCACCGCTCCCCGTACCGTCTTTACGCCCTCGCCCGTGATCAAAAGGGGTTTACCCTCTAAGCTCTTCGCCTTAAATTCCTGTCTGCACTCCTCTATGAGCTGGCATATAAGGTCGAGACCTTCGCGTATTTTGTCGCGCAAAGATATTGTGGGGAACCTGTAAGTTTCGCCCTCGTAAATACATTCCTCGGTCGTACTCAGCTTTTCAACGGCGTTGAGGTTGACGGTCGAAAGGAAGGTCGCCGCAACGTCGAAGGGAATTTCGAACTCGTCCGAAAGCCAATAGGCAATGTGACCTATGCCGAGGGAGAACGACTTGCTGTACAAAAGCCCGTTGCCGCATACGACGCTGTACGTCGACGAGATATATCCGAGGTCGAAAAGCACGGCGCACTCGTCGCGTTTTTCGGGTTCGATAAGATACATTGCTTCGGCAAAAGGCAAGGGCAAAAGTTTGATGGCGGCAACGCGCGGGAACTTTTTGAACACCTCTTTCAAGTAGTTGGCAAATATGTTTTTACACTTGAAGAAGCAAAATTTACCTTGCAGGCTGTCGCTCACCGCTCCGACGGGCTGAATTACTTTACGCTTGTCCGAAAGCACGTAGTAAAGGCAACTTTCGCGCACCTTGCTCCAACCGTTCGAAACGCCCACGTTGGCAAGCTCCGACAAAGCCGCCTTGTCGTTTTTGTTGATGCGCTTTGCCGAGGGGAACGAAATAATTTTTTCGTTGGTTTCGAGGGCGAGAAATTCCCCCGGAACGCCCACGAAAAAGGTTTTGATATTGCCCGCGCTCGCCAGAACGTTGCCCACGGCTTCGGTCGCGGCGGCTATAAAATCAGAAGCGTCTAAAAAATCCCCCTCGCCGTAGCCGCCGTACGCAACGTTGAATTTGCTCTTGATTATGAACGTGTTGTTTACCCCCCGTTCGCCCACGACGGCGACGAGTTCGGAAGAACGTATATCCAACACCGCAACACAATTCGAACGCATTTTCCAATTATACCTTTTGTGGATTTTATTATATAATTTATTATATAATACTATGCGTATAATGTCAACCGAATGGAGTAAAAAAAACGGCTGTTGAAAGCCGTTTTTTTTAATATATTTCAATAAATTCAGTTGTCAAACCGCTGTGCGGCGGGTTCGCCCGTTTCAAGGTTCAAAGTTGCCACTACAGTACCGTAAAGTTTTTGCTCGCTTTGGGTTATGCCGTCGTACACTTCGTGCGCTTTTTTGAGTTTGCCCGCAAGCTGTTCGCCTATCCCAACCACGCGGATCTTTATTCCGCTGTGCAGGGTAAAAGTTACGTTCTGCATTTCGTCGGGGGGCGATTGAAGTTCTATCCCCGCAACCATAGAGCGGAGCGCGCCGAACTCCTTTTTGTATTCCGCGCTCACCGATGCGATGAGCTTAATGTCGTTCACGCCGCGTATTCCCGAAAGAAGCACGTTGGGCGCATGGTCGACCGCGTTCAGTTCCTCGCCCTCGTTGGCGACGGTTCGCAGATATTCGCCCTCTTCGTCGTAAATATCGTAGGTAGTCGCCTCGGAAGAAGCGGCAAGCGCAAACACTTCCCTGCGCTCTGCCAAAGTTAAATTGAGGGTACAGGGCAAAGACCTTTCGCAACTTTCGAGTTTGTAGCCGCTGTCTTTGAAGCAAGCCGCAAGCTCGTCGTCTTTGACAAAGCCGATAATAGTTCCGCGATATTTGTTGAGCACTTCCGTGCGGAAACTCTCGATAAGCTCCACCGCGCTCTGTTCGCCCGCTTCATACGTAAAACTTTTAAGTTCGATATTTACGTTTTTAACGGCAAATATCACGCCCATTCCTATTATCAGCGCGGCGGCGAACACAACGCCTATTATCAAAGCGGCAACTTTTCTTAAGTACTTCATGAACTTTTCAAACGGTCATTCTAACGATGTCTGCGCCGAGCGACCTCAGCTTATATTCGAAAGACCCGTACCCCCTGTCGATATGTGAAATGTTGAGTATTTCGCTTCTGCCCTCGGCGGCAAGCCCCGCCAGAACGAGAGCCGCACCGCCGCGCAGATCGTACGCCGTGACCGACGCGCCCTTGAACCTGTCGACCCCGCGCACAAACGCACTTCGGTTTATAACGGTTATGTCCGCGCCCATTTTTCTGAGTTCGGGTACGTACTTAAAACGCGTTTCGAACAGATTTTCGGTGATTATCGACTGCCCCGAGCATATACAGCAAAGGGCGGTCATCTGCGCCTGCAAGTCGGTGGGAAAGCCCGGGTACGGCTGGGTTTCGATAGTTTTTACCGAAGTCAGCCGTCTGTTGCTTTCAAGTATTATTTTATCATTTTTTATACCGATATTGCAACCGTTTTCCCTAAGTTTATGTAAAAGAGAGCTTAAATTTTCGGCACAGGCGCAGTCCACTTCGACTTCACCGCCGCACATAGCCCCCGCAACGAGAAAAGTTCCCGCCTCGATCCTGTCGTGAATGGGCTGAAAGACGCCGCCGCGCAGGGTCTTTACCCCCTCTATGACTATTGTTCCCGATCCCGCCCCGCTTACTTTAGCGCCTATGACGTTCAAAAATTTTTGCAGATCCTCTATCTCGGGTTCGCGGGCGGAGTTTTTGATCACGGTCGTTCCCTCGGCTTTAACGGCGGCAAGCATAATGTTTTCGGTAGCCCCCACGCTGGGGCAGTCGAGCATTATCTCGTTCCCGCGCAGTTTTTCGCATTTGCAAAGGATATATCCGTTCCTTTCGGTTATCTGAACGCCGAGCCGCTTCAAGCCCGTAAGATGCAGATCGACGGGTCTTAAACCTATGTCGCACCCGCCGGGATAGGCGATTTTGGCGCGTTGGAAGCGGGATATTATCGATCCCAGCAAAAAAACCGACGAACGCAATTCGTGCGCAAGCTCGCTTGGGATCTCGCAACAATCGGCGTTCGAACTGTCTATGTAGAGGTTGTCGCCCTCGAAGGTCGTTTTACAGCCGAGGCGGGCGAGAATTTTAACCATGTTGTTCACGTCGGATATGCGGGGCACGTTCAACACCGTCACCCCTCCGTCCGTCAGTACCGCGGCGGCAAGAATGGGCAGCACCGCGTTTTTTGCAGTTTGTATCTCAACGTTGCCGTACAGCTTGTTTCCTCCGTTTATAACGTATTTTTCCATTTTTGACTCCGAGTAGTAAAATATACTCTATTATATGGCAAACGGCTTTTGCGTTGTTAATCGGAGCGGGATATGTTGAACAGCACTCCCATCGAAGCCATGGTTATTATGAGCGAGGTGTTACCGCTTGAAACAAGGGGCAAAGGAAGCCCCGTCGGCGGTATCGCTCCGCTCACCACAAGCGCGTTGATAATTACCTGTATTCCGTACACAAGGGTGAACCCCGCCGCAAGCATAAAGCCGAACCTGTCGTTGCAGTTCTTTGCGACGCGTATTCCCCGCCAGATAATAAAGCCGCACATGCCGAAAAAGAGCGTTAAGCCCAAAAAACCGAGTTCTTCCCCCATTATGGCGAGAATGAAGTCGCTTTCGGCAAAGGGCAAAAAGCGATATTTTTGAACCGAGTTGAAAAGACCCGTACCGAAAAACCCGCCGTTGCCGAGAGCGTAGAGCGATTGAATGAGCTGATACCCCTCGTCTTTGGGCGAAGCCCACGGATCGATGAACGCGCTGAGCCGTTGCAACCTGTACGGTTCGAGAATTATCAGAACGGGCACGGCGAGGGCGAACGGAATGAGAATGAGGATAAAGGTCTTAACGCTTGTACCGCTCAGAAAGATCATGCCGAGCATCAACAGTCCCACGCACATGGTTATCGACATATTCGGTTCGGCGATTATCAGTGCGCACAGCGTAAGCCCCACGCACAGCACGGGCAAAATGCCGCGGAAGGTCTTTAAATTGCGGTAGTTTTTACAAAAAAACGCGGCGGTGAATATGACGAAGGCGTATTTTGCTATCTCCGACGGCTGAACGGTTATTCCGCCAAAGCCTATCCACCTTGTCGCGCCGTAGTTGGTCACCCCCACTCCGGGAACGAAAACCAGAACGAGCAATATCACGGCGACAATTATGGCGGGATATCTGAGCGCAAAAAGTTTTTTATAGGGCAAAAAGCACGCCCCGATCATTGCCGCCGTGCCCAAAACAAGCCCTATTATCTGCTTTTTGACAAAATAGAGGCTGTCGCCGTACTCGACCTGCGCGGTATATGAACTTGCGGAATATATCATAAGACAGCCGAAGCAAGCCGTCAAAAATACGCAAATTAAAAGCGGGATATCTCCCGCTTTTTTGTTGGCGTTAAGTCTCTTCATGTATCTCTTCCACCAACTTTCTGAACGCGTCGCCCCGTTCCTCGTAATTCGAAAAACTGTCGAACGACGAACTTGCGGGACTCAACAGCACCGTCTGCCCCGATTTGGCGACGTATCGGGCGAGCCTTACGGCGGTTGTGAAGTCCGAACACATCGAAACGCTCATAAACCCGCACTTTATCGCCGCGTTCAGAAGTTTGAACCGATTTTCGCCGTATATTATCGCATGAATTACCGTCGTTTGGGTGAGCGCGGTAAAAAGCGACGAATAGTCGTAGCCCTTATCCTTGCCGCCGAGCAGTATTACGGCGGGTTCTTTTAAGGTGCGCGCCGCCTTTATCGTGGCGTCGATGTTTGTTCCCTTGCTGTCGTCTATGTAGGTAACGCCGTTCACCGTGCGTATTTTTTCGATCCTGTGGCGTATGCCCTTGAACGCACACAGCGCGTGCGCGACCGCCTGCTTGTCAAGCCCGAGTATGCCCGCCGCCGCAACGCATGCGAGCGCGTTATACACGTTGTGCGTTCCGCTTACGGTCATATCCGAAGTGTCGAGATATTTTTCGCCGTTGAAATAGAGCGAACCGCCGTCGAAGTACGCGCCGTTTACGTGCGACAGCATCGAAAAATATACCACCTGCGCCTTGGTGTTGTTGGCAAAGTTACGCACTATGGGATCGTCGTAATTCAACACGGCGTACTCACTCTCGCGCAGGTTCCTCAGAATTTTCGATTTCAGAAATATGTAGTTCTCCATGTTGTAGTGGCGGTTGAGGTGATCTTCCGTCACGTTGGTGATTATGGCTATGTGCGGGCGCAAACTCGAAAGGGTTTCGAGCTGAAAGGACGATACTTCTATAACCGCAAAGTCGTTGAAATTGAGGTTTTCGACCTCTTTTATAAGGGGATTGCCTATATTGCCGCAAGCAATGCTCTTCTTCCCCGCGGCTTTCAACACCTCGTCCATCATCGAAACTGTGGTGGTTTTTCCGTTCGTTCCCGTAACGGCAACCGCCGTCGCACGTAAGAACAGCGCGCCCAACTCTTCTTCCCCTATTATCGGCTTACCTTGTTTGCGGAAAGAAATGGGCAAAGCCGTGTCGATGGGTATCCCCGGGCTGAGCACAAGGATATCGCACTCTATCGAAGCCGATTCGCACTCTTCGGGCGAAACGAGGTGCGCGCCGAGCTGTTCGAGCTTTAAGCACGCCGCCGAGACGGCTTCGCTGAGCACGTCGTCGTAAAGGTACACTTCCGCCCCGCGTTCAAGCAAAAAGCGGGCGCAACATTCACCCGATTTTGAAATACCCGCTACAAGAAATTTTTGTTTTCCGAAATACATTTTACCTCACACAAATATCAAACACAATATTCCGACAAGCGCGGTGAGAGCCGAATAGCAATAGGCTATTTTACTTTCGGAATACCCTTTCATCTGAAAATGGTGATGCAAGGGCGCCATAAGAAAAACTCTCTTCCTTGTCCGTTTATAGTATATTACCTGCACTATAACGGATATTCCCGAAATTACGAACATTATGCCGATAACGGGAATATACAGAGCGTTGCCCGAAAAGACCGAAAGACACGATATAAATCCGCCCAGAGCAAGAGAACCCGTATCGCCCATAAACAGCGACGCGCGGTTGACGTTAAAAACCAAAAAAGCAAAAAGCGCGCCTGTCGCCGTGAACGCAAGCGGCGCAAGACCGTTACCCTGCGCAATAAGCAAAAGTCCGAATATGAGCAGATATACGGAGCTTGTCCCGCCTGCAAGCCCGTCAAGCCCGTCGGTCAGATTGACGCAGTTGACCGTTGCGAGAAACACAAAGAGCACAAACGGTATTATTCCCCAACCGAGTTCAAACGAATATCCCCCGCCGAACGGCAAAAAGACCTTTGTCAAGCCGTTTATATAGCAAAAAGCGGCGGCGACGGCGGCGATCGCAAGCTGAAAAATTATCTTCTGATAGGGCTTCAACCCCTCGTTCTGCTTATGATAAATTTTTAAAAAATCGTCCAAAAAGCCCACGGCGGTAAAACCCGCGGTAACGGCAAGCGTCAAGTTGACGCGCGCGTCGTCAAGCCCGCACACGCACAAGCCCACGATTATTACGGCGGCAACGAACGCCAGCCCGCCCATTGTGGGCGTGCCGGACTTGTCCTTGTGCTCCTTTACGTAGCCGAGAATATACTGACCCGCTTTAAGTCTTTTTAATATCGGCAGAATTATGAGCGTCAGCGCAAAGCACGCCGCAAACGCCGATATTACGGAAATATAAATAATCTTCATCGAATAACCGTTTTCAAGCCGTTATTTGTTGCATAGTTTTATGTTTGTTTGTTGAACCGTTATTTGAACCTTTTGTTTGAACCGTTATTTGAACCGTTCGTTAGTTGAACCTAAATATGAACCTTGCGTTTGAACCTTTAACGAACCACCGTTTGAAAAATTATATAAGCCGCCGTTTGAAAAATTATATAACCCGCCGTTCTTTCGGTCAGTCGCCGATTATTTTTTTAATGACAGTGCTGTCGTCGTAGTTGTGTTTTATGCCCATTATCTCCTGATACTGCTCTCCGCCCTTGCCCGCGACGAGCAGAACGTCGCCCTCGGCAAGAAGTCTTACGGCGTATTCGGTAGCCGCGTCGCGTTCGGTGACGGTAACATACGGCTTGCCGCAGGGTTTAAGCCCCTTTTCTATTTCCGAAATTATGTCGAAAGGCTCTTCGAAGCGGGGATTATCGGAAGTGAGAATTACAAAATCGGCGTACTTGCCCGCGACCGCGCCCATTATGGGGCGTTTGGTTCTGTCGCGGTTGCCGCCGCACCCGAAAAGGCAATACAGCTTGCCCTTGCAGAGTTTTTTCAACGCCTGTAAGGATTTTTCAAGCCCGTCGGGAGTATGTGCAAAGTCGACAAAAATATCTGCGCCGTTAAACTTCGCCACCCTTTCGAGGCGACCCTGAACCTTTTTGAGGTTTTTAAGCCCTTCGGCTATCGCCTTGGTCTTTACTCCGAGCAGTCTTGCGCAAGCCGCGGCAGCCATTGAGTTGTAGACGTTGTGCAAAGCGGGTATCGAAAGACTTATTTCGTACAGTTCGTCGAAGAGATTTATAACGTAATCTGTTCCGTCGAGCCTTTCGCGCACGTCGACGGCGAACACGTCGGCGGGGTTTTCAATCCCGTAGCTCACCGCGGGCGAGCAGGTTTTCAAAAGTTCAACACCCAAAGCGTCGTCGGAGTTTATAACGGCGTATTTACACCTCCCCCTTTCGAACATGGTCTTTTTGCACGCCGCGTAGTCGCGCATGTTGCCGAAAAAGTCGAGGTGATCCTGAGTGCAATTGGTGAATATCCCCGCCTCGAATGTTATTCCGTCGATTTTGTTGTAAAAGAGCGCGTGCGCCGAGACTTCCATAAAAACGTACTCCACGCCCCTTTTTACCATATCCGAAAACAGCGAAAAGAGGTAAACGGGGTCGGGGGTCGTAAGCTCTGGCGAGATGAATTTCTCGGCATAGGCAACGCCGAGCGTGCCTATTACCGCGCTCTTTTTGCCGCAAGCCTTCATTATGCTGTCGAGCATATATGTAACGGTCGTTTTGCCGTTTGTGCCCGTCACGCCCACTATTTTCAACTGCTTGTCGGGAAAGCCGTAAAAAGCCCGAGCCGCGGGGGCTATCTGTGCTCTTCCGTCGGCGACAATTATCTGCGGAACGTCCTCTTTCAGCCTTTCGCGTGTGACGACGGCGGCAGCTCCGAGCTTGATTGCCTCGGGGATATATACGTGCGAATCGTATTTCGCGCCGCCGTAAGCGATGAAAAGATCGCCCGCTTTTACCGCGCGGCTGTCGACGGCGATCCCGCTTATCTCGGTCTGCATATCGCCGCACGTCTCGGTGTAATTTATGTTCTTCAAAAGATCGCAAAGTTTCATTTTTTCACCTTAACTGCAAGGGGGTATATTTTTGATTTTGATTATGTCCTCGAAAATTTCTTTTGCTACGGGCGCGGCGACGGTACTGCCGTAATAAACGCCCTCGGGTTCGTCGACTATGACGAGCGCGAGATAGCGCGGACTGTTTGCGGGGAAGAACCCGACGAACGACGAAACGTATTTGCCCTGCGCAACTCTTCCGTCCTCGTACTTTTGCGCCGTGCCCGTCTTGCCGCCCACGCGGTAGCCCTCGATATATGCGTGTTTGCCGCTCCCCTCTTTGACTACCCCTTCGAGCATTTCCGAAAGGATCGCAGAAGCCTCGCTGCTTATGGCTTTGGTTTTGAGAACGGCGGGGTTTTCGGTCACCGAACCGTCGGGAGCGACCACGCCTTTCAAAAGCCTCGGGACGTAATAGTTCCCCCCGTTCACCGCCGCCGCGACCGCGCAGGCGAGCTGGATCTCCGAGACGGCTACGGTCTGCCCGAAGCCTATCCTCGCAAGGTCGCAGTCGCGCACCGCCGTTTGGGGGACCAACATTCCGAGCGCTTCGCCGCCGAAGTCGAGCCCCGTTACGTTGCCGAAGCCGAAACCTTGCAGATATTTATAAAAAGTCTGACTGCCCAACGCAAGGGCGATGTCGGTAAAACACGGGTTGCAACTGTTGTTGAGCGCAACTGAAAGCGTTTGATTGGCGTGCTTGCCGTTGGCGTGATCCGACCAGCACTTGATTTTTGTGCCGTCGACCGTGCGCGTGCGACTGCCGTTAAACACATACGAATTCGAAAAAGCCTTGGAGTTGCCTTTAAGGTATTCCTCGATATTCGCGGCGGCGGTTATTACCTTAAATGTCGAACCCGGTTCGTAAATATCGCACACCGCAGTGTTCCTCGAAAGTAAATTCAGCTTTTCGCTGTCGTTACGCGGAATATCGTTCAAGTCGTACGAGGGGTAATTTACCATTGCAAGAACGTCGAAATTCTGCGGGTCGAGTACCACGCATGACACGGCTTTCGCCTTGCTCGAAAGGTAGACCGACTTCATGGCGTTTTCGGCGGCGAGCTGGATATCAAGGTCTATCGTAAGGCGTATGCCGTCGCCCTTTTCCGCCTCTTCGTACACGACCGCCGAATTTTCGGTCTGTATGCCTACTATGTCGGTCGAATAGATAATTTCGCCGTCGACCCCGCTTAAAATCGAATTGTAATATTTTTCTATCCCCGAGACCCCGCCGCCGTCGGACGACGTGAACCCGAGCACCTGACAGAGCGCGTCGCCGTAGCCGTATGTGCGGGTGTTGTCGCGCGCGAAATACACGCCCGCAAGGTTGTATTCGGCGAGCTTTTCTATTTTTTCCTTTTCGGCCTGACGGGCTATCGTCACCTCGGAGATCTTCTTCCCCGAAATCTTTTCAAGAGTTTTCCCCGCGTCAATTCCCAAAGTCGCGCTCAGAACAGTTGCGGCGTACTCGGCGTTTTCGACGGCGTTCGGACGGACGAAAACGCTGTACGTCGTTTTGTTCCCCGCAAGCACTTCGCCGTTTCGGTCGGTTATCAGACCCCTTTCGGCAATTACGGGAATTTCTCTGTTCCACTGGTCGGCGGCTTTAAGGCGCAACGCCCCGCCCCAAATGGTCTGCACATACAAAAGACGGGCAAGTATAAGGCAAAAAAGAAAGGTTATCGTCAGACAAACTGACAATAACCTCTTTTGTATTATCGTGGTTGAAAAACCTTGTTGAAGATTTTTTATTTTTGCGATCTCCCGATTTATTTTATCATTCCCGCCTGCTCGGCAAATTCTCTTACGTGCTCGGCGATATTATCCGTAAAGGAAGAAATTTCGTCGCTTACGCCCGTGTATGCCGCTTTTACGGTCGACAGGGACGATTGAAGAGAGTTGAGATCGTTATTGATTCCGCTTATTATGGCGGAGTTTATTATAATCAACGCGAAAAGCGCAACTATAACCGAAATTACAACTGCTATTATTATCTTATCGCGCTTCGACAAACTGAAACGCTTTTCCGCGCTTTCGTTTGTGATGACACCCTCTTCAACAGTCTTTTTTGAATCTGTCGTTTTATATTGGATAGTCGTCGGAGTAGGACGTAAATCTTCGTTCTCCTCTTCTTCCTTATCCTCGTCCACAGCCATTTCCGACTGTGCGAACAGTCTTTTATAAATTGCGTTATCCGCACGGAATATGGGCGAATCGGCGCGGGCGTTCCTTATAAGGTACGGCTCTTCGTTATAAACGGGCTGAGCCGCGGGCACCTGTGCGGAAGCCTGTGCGGGCACTTCAACCGCGCTTGCCGCGTTTACGGGCTTTGCAACGGTCTCTTCGCGCCTTGCCGCTTCGGTACGCTGTGTGCGAACGCCAATGCCTTCGCCGCTTATTAATCTTGCGTAGTTTTCGCCTATCCTCGAATTGTGAATTTCATCTTCGGTTTGGGTGCTTAATTTTCTTTCCAATACCGGTGCTGCAACCGACATACTTCTTCTCCTTATCACGTAAATCAGATTTTCCGTGCTATTCTTAGTTTTGCGCTTCCGGAACGTGAGTTCCTGCGTATTTCCTCTTCGCTTGCCGTAATCGGCTTTTTGGTGAGGATCTCAATTTCCTGCACTTTGCCGCAAACGCATACCGGCAAGCTCTTGTCGCAAATACAGTCGGTTTCGAGTAGTCTGAACGCCTGTTTTACGATCCTGTCCTCGAGCGAATGAAAGGTTATTATTGCTATTCTGCCGTTCGTTTTAAGTCTTCGGGTCAAACTCAAAACGCACTCGTATAGCCCCGTCAATTCGCCGTTAACGGCTATCCTTACGGCTTGAAAGCTCTTTCTTGCCGCAGGTCCGTTCTGCCTGAATTTGTATGGTATGCTGTTTTCGATTATATCCGCAAGCTCGCCGCAAGTTCTGATGGCGCATCGGGTTCGCGCCCTGACTATGTTGGCGGCTATTAAAGAGGCAAATTTTTCTTCGCCGTATTCCCTCAATATCTTTGCTAAGTCTTCGCGGGAATAGGTGTTTATCAGTTCTTCGGCGGTGAACGCTTGGGTGCGATCCATTCGCATGTCCAGAGGAGCCGAGGGTTTCATATACGAAAAGCCCCTCTCCTCACAGTCGAGCTGTCTGCTCGATACGCCGAAATCAAGAATAGCTCCGTCGATCTTATCTATATTTTCTTCTTCGAAAACTCTTTCGAAGTTCTTGTAATCAGATTTGTGAATTGAGAATCTTCCGTCGAACTCTTTAAGCCTTTCACTTGCGGCTTCGATCGCCTCGTCGTCGAGGTCTGTGGCAATGAGCCTGCCGTCGGGTGAAGTTCTTTTCAGAATTTCGTAGGAATGTCCGCCGCCGCCTACCGTTCCGTCGAAGTAGATCCCCCCGCTTTTGAGGGCAAGTCCTTCCATACACTCTTCAAGGAGTACGGGAACGTGATCAAAACCTTTCATTAAAGTATGTCGAGAACGGAAATTATTTTGTTTACGTCCAAATTGCCGTCGTCGATGTTGAGTTCGTAGTTGGCTTGCGACCAGATGTCGATGTGGTCCATATTTCCGCAGACGACTATTTCCTTTTCAAGCCCCGCGTAATCTTTGAGCTGTGCGGGAAGCACGAACCTGCCTTGCGGATCGCTTTCGATTGGAATGAACGTGCCTGCGTACTGCCTCGCCGCTCTGTACCTTACAGTGTCGTGCTGGGGTATCGTGGAGAGCTTTTCGATTATCGCGTCTACTTCCTCTTCCGTATACACCGAAACGCACTTGTCGACGCCCTTGCGGAAGTAAAGAGTGTACTTTTTCTCTTCTCCCTCCGTTTCGGCTTTTGCGCCTCTGAGTTTGGCGGGTATGCGTATTCTGTTTTTAGCGTCTATCTGGTGATAGTACGAACCCATGTACTGAGGCATATGTTCTCCAAGCGTGAAGCGTATTTATATTATAAGACCACTTTTGACCACTGTCAATAGATTTTTTAAAAAAAATTAAAAAATTTTAAAATTTTTTGGGAAGTCGAACCATTCGCCTCATAATTTCAAAGTTGCTTGTTGAGCATTTTTATAAAGATTTGACGATTTTTAAGGCTGTTTCCGCCATAAAAGGCTATTTGCAGAGGGCAATTATTTCGGTGGTCAAAAATCCCTAAAATTTTCAGTAAATTGGTCACAGTTCCCTCTGCGCCGTCGAAAACCGCGCAACTATAGTGCCGCGCGATAATATCGGAAACAAAAGAATAGTGCGTGCAGCCGAGCACGACGGCGTCGGCTTCGAGGGCGGGCAGACGGGCTTCCACCTCTTTTTTATCGAGCGAAAAGATATTTTGCTCTATGTAGGCGGCAAGGTCGGGGCACTCCGCAACAAAGGTTATTCCCCGCCCGTACTCTTTGACGAGCGAACGCAAGGCGGAGCTTTTAGCCGTGGCGGGCGTGGCGAGAACGGCGCATTTTGACGCGTTCTTTGCGGCGGGTTTTACGGCGGGTTGTATTCCAACTATCGGGAATGTGAAATTCGCCCTCAGTTCCTCTATGCACTCTGCGGTAACGGTATTACACGCCGCAACCGCGGCGATCGGGTTCAGTTTATTTATATTATTAAAATGTACGCGCGCGAGGGCGGTAATTTGGGAACGGTTCAAACTGCCGTATGGCACGTGCTCGTTATCGGCAAAGTACGCATACCTGCCGAAAGGTCGTCTGTGCACACATTCATACAAAAGGTTCAGCCCGCCTATACCGCTATCGAAAAAGCACACGCAACCGCCGTTGCCGCCTTGTATTCCCATACTCTATTATTAATATTAACGAAAGGCAAAATATATTAAAAAAATTACCGAAAGTAAAGCAAAAACAGTTTACTTTCGCTGTTATTTATGATAAAATTACACAAGAATTCAAAGTAAAAAGGTGTTCAAAGGAGTTATTCAATGCCTAATATAAAGTCTGCTAAAAAACGCGTGCTCGTTACCGAGAAGAAAACCGACAGAAATAAGGCTGTTAAGTCGGAGATGAAAACGGCTGTAAAGAAGTATCTTGCCGTTGTGGCGGGGGGCGATAAAGCCGCCGCGGAAGCCTCGCTCAAAGAGACCTACTCCATTATCGACGGAGCAGTTGCAAAAGGCGTTATAAAGAAGAATACAGCAGCCAACAAAAAGTCTAAACTCGCAAAAAAATTAAACGCTATGGCGTAAAACAAAAGCGGGCGCATTGCGCTCGCTTTTTATGCGCTTCCGTAGTTAAATGGATATAACGGCCCCCTCCTAAGGGGCAGTTTCGGGTTCGATTCCCGGCGGGAGTACCATTATTAATTACAGTCAGGGCGGCGGGGCGTTTACAAAACGCCCCGCCGCCCTTATATTACTTCTCTCTTTTGCGGTTTATAATAATTTTTTATTTTGCGACGAGCGCGTCGGCAAGCGTCAAAAGCTCGTTAAGGCTCTCGTCGCTCAGTGCGGAGCGGATCTTGACGAACGGTTCGACATATTCCAGATCCTTGCACTTTTCAAGCTTGGCGCAGATAGCCTTTGCGGCAAAGGGCGCCCAACTGCCGTTTTCGATTATCCCCACTTTGCGGTTCTTAAAGTTGCGCTCCACAAGGCAATCGACAAACTCGCGCATGTTCGGGAAGATATCGCCGTTATAGGTCGTGGTCGCAAGCACTATTTTGGAGTATCTGAACGCCTCGGCTATGCAATAAGTGTAGTCCGTGCGAATGACATTGAGAACCTTTACCTTAACCCCCTTGGCTTTAAGCTCCTCTTCAAGCCGTTCAACCGCCTTTTGGGTGTGACCGTAAACGCTTGAATAGGCTATGAACACGCCGTCCTCTTCGGGTTCGTAAGCCGACCACTTGGCGTACAGCCCCAAAAATTTATCAAGCCCCTTGTCGAGCACTGGACCGTGCAAAGAACATATCCTTTCGATAGCGTAGGGCGCGAGCTTCTTCATATAAGATTGTACCTGCACGCCGTATTTGCCGACTATCGCAAAATAATATCTGCGCGCTTCCTCTTCCCATTCGCCGCCCCCAATATCCGAGCCGCCATCAACGTCCGAGCCGAACTTGCCGAAAGCGTCGACTGAAAAAAGCGTTTTGGTGGTAGCTTCGTACGCCGTCATAACCTCGGGCCAATGAACCATGGGCGCAAAGACGAATTTAAGGCTCTTGCCGCCGAGGTCAAGCTCGTCGCCGTCTTTGACCGTAACGGCGCGGTCGGCGTAATCGGTTCCGAAATACTCTTTGAGCATTACAAAGGTCTTGGAATTGCCCACGACCTGCGCCTTGGGATATTTTTGGGTAAACTTAAACACGTTCGCGCTGTGGTCGGGCTCCATATGCAACACGACAATATAGTCGGGTTGAACGCCGCCGAGCGTTTTCTCCACTTTTTTAAGCCATTCCTCGCCGAACTTTTGGTCGACACTGTCGATAACAGCCGTCTTTTCGCCGCGGACGACGTACGAGTTGTACGCCATGCCGTCGGGCACGGGAATGTTACCCTCGAAAAGGTCGATATTTTTGTCCGAAACGCCTACATAGTAAATACCTTTTACAAGTTCTTTCATTAATATTATCCTCTTGATTTTTTCTTTTTACGGAACGCGCCCACTACCTTTACAAGGTGTCGCGCAGAAAAGATGTTCATAACGGCAAGTACCGCGCTGAAAATCGCCAGCGCGACCGCCTGCATGGTAGGTTCAACGTCCATTCCGAAGAATTTAAGGTTAAACCCGAAGTTTTTGTAAAGTTCGCTTACAAGCTCGGTTCCCCCCGACGTTGCCGAAAGTTGCGCAAACATATCGTGCAGAGGCGTATCGAGGAACGAATATCGCAGCAGCGAACACGTGTACGTGCCGGGGAAAAAGCCGCATATATCGCCCACCCACGAGGGGAGCATTGCTATGGGCATGTACGCGCCTATGAGGAAGCCAACCGCCGTGGAAAATATGGTGATTATGCTTCCCATCGTCGCGTCGCGCGTGACGAACGAGCAGATGAACACTGTGAACAACACCGAGCTTATCGAGGAGAAAAAGACTATTCCGATTATCTCTACAATGTCGACGGCGTTGAGCGTGAACTCGCCGAGGCAGGCAAGATAGATAAAGCTGAAAATAAGAAAAATAAGGCTTATGAGAACGGTCACTATAAAGCTGTAAAAGAAATAGCTTGCAATGAGTATTCCCTTGTTTACTGGCGACGAAGCGAAATCGCGGTTGACCCCGTTTTCTTTATCGCTGACTATAATGTTGTTGGTCTGCAACGAGACGGTGAGCGAAGAAATGGCGATTATGCCGCTGAACATCCACGAATCGACTATGCACTCAACCGATTTGCTCAACTCTCCGTAATTGAGCGCGAAGCCCTTTTCGGTGTTCAGCTGCATTATTGTGGCTTCCACCGTGCCGAGTTCCATTCTCCTTAAAAACAGAACGTATATCGCAAAGATGATTATGGGCGCCATTACGGTGAAAAACACCCTCATCTTGTTGCGGAAAAGCACTAAAAGATGCCTGCGCGTAAGCTGGAAAAATATATCCGCCACATTCATTTTGGGTTTAACCGTTTGCATCTTCTTCCCCCGTAAGTCTTATATTTTTGCCCGTGACGTTGAGGAAAACGTCGTCCATAGTTCCTTTAAGAATTTCGATATCCGAAAGATATTCGTCGAATTCGCGGATAATGCTCTTCGCCTCGGCGGTGTTCGCTATAAAAATTTTATAGGCTTCGCGCTCGGAATCGTATTCAAAGGCGATAGACCTTTCTGTAAGCCTTGCTTCAAGCTCTGCGTTTTGGTGCACGTAGCTGACTATATAGTCCTTGGAATAGGCGTTTTTAAGCTCTATCGGCGTACCATGGGCAATTATGTTGCCCTTGTCCATAATTACGACGTCGGTCGCCTTTTCCGCCTCTTCGAGGTAATGGGTGGTAAGGAAAACCGTCATTCCCGTTTCGGCTCTTATTTTATCTATAAGCGCCCAGACGACCAAGCGCGTTTTGGGATCGAGCCCCGTGGTGGGTTCGTCGAGTATCAACAGTTTGGGGCTGTGGACCATGGCGCGGGCTATGTCGACCCTTCTCATTTGTCCGCCGCTAAGATTGCGGACGGGTTTGTTGAGGATAGGTTCGAGTTCAAGCAACTTTATAATAGTGTTTATGTTGTCCCTCTTCTCCTGCTTCGAAAGCGAATAAAACGCCGTGCGGATCTCGAGGTTCTGTTTTACGGTGAGGTCTTTGTCAAGCACGCTCGTCTGAAAGACTATGCCCGTCTCGTTCTTTATCCACGCGGGGCTTTCGTCGAGGTCGTAGCCGTCAACGTAAATTTTGCCCGAGTCCTTTGCGAGTATCGAGCAAATTATGTTTATGGTAGTTGATTTTCCTGCTCCGTTTATCCCCAAAAACGCAAAGAGCGAGCCTTTTGCGACTTCGAACGAAATATCGTTCACGGCTTTAACGTCGCCGTACGACTTTGAGAGATGCTCTATAACGAGAGCTTTGTCCGTTACGGGAACGGGTTGTTTTACTTCCAAAATTTCACCATCCGTCAAACGTTATTGTTGGGTACGTTGCGCTTTATCTTTTGCCATTTTTTGGGTTTGGAAACCGCTCCGCGGCAGAGGGTAACAGCGTAAACTATAAGGAACGCGGGGAACAGAAATACAGCCGAAAGCAGTTGACTGCGCTTTTCCGCCCCCAACTTTTTGTAGTCGGTAATGACGAGTATCAACGCCTGTATATAGCCGAAGAATATGAACAGAGCCACGAGGATCGCCGCACCCACAATTATTGTTCCCCATAACAGCGACTTATAAAATTCGGGGGAATACAGCGTGAGTTCCATTGTCCCGTACGCCGCAAAGCCCAAATACAAAAAGTGATAGACGTAATAAAGGGGCAACCATATTGCTATGATCACGTTGAGGAAATTGAGCATGTACATAGACAGCATTTCCAAAAGCGAGAAGTTGCCCGTTTTGAAAAAGGTCTTTATCATCTCGCCCGCGCGCGATTTCATAAGGTGCATAACGCCGTTGCCTATTCTGCGGTTGCGGGCGGCAGTGTCTTTGAAGGTCGAAGGCGAATCCTGATAAACTATCGCGTCCTCGACGAAGTGACCCTTTACCCCCTCTATCATTCGGTTCAGACTGTACTCCGCGTCGTCGGCGACCGTCTCCGCGTCGTAGCCGTGCGTTCTCTTCAAAAGGGCAACGCTCATGGTCGCGCCGCTGCCGTCGACGTGAGCAGAAAGGTGCAGTCTTTCGCGCACGCGGCTTCCGAAGCGCGAATCGAACGCGTAAAAGAGCGAGCACGCCTTGGTGTAGAAGTTCTGTGTTGCGTTGAGCGCGCCCTCGTACGGGCGGGCAAACTCCACGCCCGACTGATACGCGTCGTTCATGAGCGAGGCGAAATCGGCGTTTATGTGGTTGTCCGCGTCGAGGTGAATTACCAGATCGTAGGGGTTTTCGGTGAGGTTGATAATGTGGTCTATGCCGTATTTCAACGGATAGAGAGCCATGTGATGGGCGGGGTCGGGATCGTTATGTATAAGCACTATCGCGCCCGCCTTTTCGGCAAGCTCGGCGGTTCTGTCGGTACAGTTGTCTGCCACGACGAACACGTCGAATTTATCGCGCGGGTAATTCTGCTTGTCAATTACCGACTTAACGGTGTCGTAAATTACGTCCTCTTCGTTATAGGCGGGAATAAGAAAAGCTATTCTCCCTTTGACTTCGCTCTTGGGGTAGGTCTTCTTTTTTACGAATGAAAACGCTACGTACAGTATCTGTATCAAAAGGGGGATAGCTATCAGAATGAGTATAGCATAGTTGATTATGCTCAATACGCGGAATAAGATTTCGTACCACATGTGCATTACCTCGGTAACTTTACTGTGTAAAGATACCATTCGATTATAAATATAGTATAAATTAATTGGGGTTTATTGTCAAGAAATTGTTGCAAAAATGATTAAACGGCGGATATATGTCAAAAAACAAAACGGAGGTAATTATGAACCCTATCAAAGAAAAGAGCAAATCGCTCGAAAACAACTTTTTACCGCTGAAAAAGATGTATCCCCGCAGTTACAACAAAGAAAAAACTTCACCCTACACCAAAACGAGGGTAATTCTGATGAACGGAACGGAGTTCGAATCGCAGTGGTTTATGCACAACTTTGCGCGCCATTGCAACGAACCCGAAATTCTTGAAGCTCTCTCGATAGTCCGCCGTCAGGAACAGCAACAGCAAAAGCGCATAAGCTGCCTTAAACCCATTAACGAAAGCATACTCGAAACGACGATCGCCTACGAACAGCTCGCCGTCGATCTTACCGCCACTCTCGCCCGCAACGAAAAGGACGAAAACAATATCAAGGCTTTGAACTTTGCGCTTTTGGAGGACTTCGACCACCTCTACCGCTATGCCAACCTGCTCAAAACCGACAAGGATATAGACGCCGATAAGCTCGTGGGGAAGTTCACCGAAATCATGCCCGGCAGACCTACGGTTGCCGAGCACAGGTTCCCCGCAGACGACTTAAAACCCCACATGGACGCCAAAAAGGCAGACCTTTTTACAAAGCTCGTCGCTTCTACCATTACCGCCGCCGAACAGCAGACGATGAACTACTATATGAACATTGCGCAGTGGTATAAAAACGACCTCGGGCGTAAGCTCTACGCCGAAATCGCCATGATCGAAGAGGCGCACGTCACTCAGTACGAGAGCCTTAAAGACCCCACTATGAGCTGGCTTGAACAGTGGGTAATGCACGAATACTGCGAGTGCTGGCTCTATTACTCCGCCATGAACGACGAAAGCGACGAAGGTATAAAAAAGATATGGAGCGAACATTTCAAAATGGAAATAGCGCACCTTAAAACTGCCGCAAAGCTCCTTAAAAAGTACGAAAACAAGACCTTTGAAAGCGTTTGCGGAACTGGCGAATTCCCCAAACTTTTGAAATTGGGGACGAACAAGGACTACGTGCGCAAAGTGCTTGCCGAGACAATACAGCTGACAGCCGACAACACCGCCGACAAGATGACTTACAAGGAAATTAAAAGGATCGCAGACGGACACAGGTTCTTCGACTATCAGAACTTTATGTCGGGCGATCCCGAAAAAAACCCCTCACACCTCGTCATTAAAAAGGCTATCGAAAAGTTGGGCAAAGACTTCCGCTATCAGGATTCCGACCACCCCGTTAAGGAACTTAGAAGCCGCGAAAAAGACAACGTTAAAATCGCAAGAACCAAGTAAGCTTTTTGAAAATGGCGAAAAACCATAAAAGAAAAGAGCCGCGATCATTCGCGACTCTTTTTGCTTGCTTTTTTGCTTTCTTTGACGTATTTTTTGAGTTCGGCAAACATTGCGTTCTCACCCTCGTCTTTCAGGAGGGTCAAAAAGTAACGCAGTCTTTCCGCCGTGGCGGGGTTCATTCCGTCTATATCGGTCTTTGATTCGAAGTATTCGAGGGGGCTTGACGGCGTGTATTTTTCTTTAAGGTAAATTCTGCTCGCCGCTATGCGGTCGCACACCATTTCGGCAAAGTAGCGCGGAGGCATATCCACGTACGTCTTTCTTCCGTCGGCAAAGTCCGTCCAATATTCAAAGTGGTGCTTGTTGCGCCCCTTGTGGTGAAGCCATGCGGCGGAATAGCCCAGCACTTCCCTTTCACGGGCTTGCGGGCTTCGGTTGCCCTGAAAGTATTTCGCACCCGCCCAAAATTCGGAGGGGGAATATTTTGAAAGGTCGTGAGTGAGCCCCTGACGAATTATCCCCGCTTTGAAGCAATAACGGCGCACGGTTTTTCTGTGGCGCATTACCGTCGCTAAATGTTTGAATACGTGCATATTTTGATCAATTAAAGGCTTCGACCAAAAGATCGTGTATCTTTTCGCTCGCGCCCGCTATTATTCCGAACTCGCCGAATGAGTACTCTTCGCCCAGAACGTTCGTGACGAACGCTCCCGCCTCGCGGCAGAGCAATACCCCGGGGCAAAGATCCCAAAGGTTGTCGGTCATAACGGCGCAGCCGTCGGTTCTGCCCGCTGCAAGATATGCAAAATCACGGCACGACGCCCCGAACATTCTCAACTTTGCCACGCGCGGATAGAGCTTCGCCGCCGCCTTGTGTTGAAGCTCGGCGTGAATCGGCGACTTATGCGAATAATCTCCGAGACTTATTATCGAATTTTCGAGCGTGGTTGAATTATCCGTTTTTATCCTCTCCCCGTTCAGATATGCGCCGTGACCCTCTATGGCGTAATACTCCTCTTTACATTCGGGTAAAAAGATATACGACATAACTATCTTGTTTTTAACTATGAGCGCGCACTGAACGCCGAAGAGCGTTATCCCCCTCGCCATATTGCAAGTGCCGTCGACGGGATCGATTATCCACGTGCGTTCTTTAAGGCTTGCCGCAGAGAGCGTTTCTTCGCTGATTATTCCGTCGCTAGGGTATTCTTTCGAAATACGGGCTTTGAGGTAATCCTCGGTTTTTTTGTCGATCTCGGTCACGAGGTCGAACTCCGACTTCTGTGTTTTTATAAGATTTTCCGCTTTATAAAACTTTTTGAGCGCGGTCTTTACGCAAGCGGCGATAAAATTCTTTTCTTCTATATATTTCATCTGTGTACAGTTTATGATTTATGCCTTTTGTCGGTTTACAAAAGAGCGGGTAAATTACCCCCGCTCTTTGTTACAATTCGTATAGTATAGTTACGGGTCCGTCGTTGAATTGCTCGATTTTCATATCCGCGCCAAATACGCCGAGTTTAACCGTAAGCCCGCTCTCCCGAAGTTTGCAAGCAAGATAGTCGTATATCTTCTTTGCGCGTTCGGGGCGTTCCGCATTGCTGAAACTCGGTCTGTTGCCGTGCGAACTGTCGCCGTACAGCGTAAACTGCGACACGAGAAGTATCTCGCCGCCCACGTCCTGTACGGAACGGTTCATCTTGCCTTCGCCGTCCTCGAATATGCGCAGTTTGACCACCTTTTTTGCAAGAACGTCTGCCTGCGCCTCGGTATCGCCCGCCTTTATTCCGACGAACACCGCAAGCCCGCCGCTTATTTCGGAGACGAGTTTGCCGTCTACCGAAAGCCGCGTGCGACCTACCCGTTGAACAACGGCTCTCATTTTGTTATTTGCCTACCCTCGACATATACTCGCCCGTGCGGGTATCGATGCGAATGGTCTCGCCCTCTTCGACGAACATAGGCACTTGTATGGTCGCGCCCGTCTCTACAACGGCGTTTTTCATTACGTTGGTCGCCGTGTTGCCGCGTACGCCCGGTTCGCACTCGATTATTTTGAGTTCGACGAAGTTTTCGGGTTCAACCGAGAACGCAACGCCGTTGAGCGATTTGACGGTAACGATGTCGTTCTCCTTGATGTACTTCAACGCCTCTTCGACCTGATCGTGGTTGAGCGTGATCTGATCGTAGGTGTCGGGATCCATAAAGGTGTAGAACTCGCCGTCGAAATAGAGGTAAGTCATTTTGCGCGTTTCGACCTGCGCCGTTTCGAGCTTGGCGGTGGGGTTGAAAGTTATATCCGAAAGGACTTGCCCCGTAACGACGTTTTTAAGGGTAGTTCTTACGAACGCCGCGCCCTTTCCGGGTTTGACGTGCTGGAACTCGGTTACGGTATAAACGCCCTTGCCGTTGTATTCGAAAGTCGTGCCCTTCCTTATATCGCCTGCTAAAATCGATGCCATAAAATTTTCTCCTTAAATTTTCTCTTATAATACGATTAAATTTTTATCTGAATTGGTAAGGCTGACCGTTTTGCCGTTTTCAAGCGTTACGGTGTCCTCTATTCTTATTCCGAAGTCGCCCTCGAAATATACCCCCGGCTCGTCGGAAAAGACCATGTTGTCTTTCAGAACGTCGAGGCTCTTTGGCGAAAGACGGGGAAATTCGTGTATGTTTATTCCTATCCCGTGCCCGAGCGAATGGGTGAAATATTTGTCAAGCCCGTCCGCACGGAGAAAATCGCGCGCTATCGCGTCGGCTTCCCTGCCCGTCATGCCGCTTGTTACGCGCTCTTTTACAAGCATGTGCGCGGCAAGAACTTTTTTGTAAACTTCCTTAAAGCGTTCGTGCTTTTTGTCGTCGCCGAAGAGGAAAGTTCGCGTGCAGTCCGAACAGTAGCCGTTGTATTTGCAACCGAAATCAATTAAAACTATGTCGCCGAATTTAAGGCGCGTTGCGCCCGTTTCGTGGTGGGGAACGCTCGAATTTGCTCCGAAAGCGACAATTGTGTCGAAGCTCGTTCCGCTTGCCCCGAACTTCCGCATAAGGTATTCAAGCTCTGCCGCGACGTCGTTTTCCGACGCCCCTTCCTTTATACGCGGCAGAAGTTCGCAAAAAGCTTTGTCGGTTATCCCGCACGCGTATTTGATAGCTTCAAGCTCGTACTCCTCTTTTACCGACATAGCCTCGACAAACGCGGGCATGCTGTCGACGATAGTCAAGCCGAGTTCGGCATAAGCCGCATAATCGGGCTGGTATGTACGAGATACGGGAATGGCTATTTCGGTGTAGCCTTTCAATATATTTTTGAGCGAACCCTCGAAGGGCTTTACCTTTATGTCCGAGCCTTCAAGAGCGTTCTTCGCGCCCTCGATATATCTCGGGTCGGTGTAAAAGACCGATCCGTTTTTATCGGTAAGCACATACCCGAACGAAGAAGAAAAACCCGTAAGATATCTTCTCAGATCCTCTTGTTCGGTAAGGACAGCCTTTGCTTTTACGGCTTTGAAAATTTTTTGCGTGTTGGTTTGTGTGTTAGTGTCGATCATCTTGTTGCCCGCCTACATTATTTTAACAAAAAAACTTTCAAGTGTCAACAGTATTATATATTTGTTTCATACAAGCGGCGTCCTCCGCCTGCGTGCCCGCCGATTCGCTGACTATATACGGTTCGAGTTTTAACTTTTTCAACGCGCTTGCAAGGGGCGCAAATTCGGGACCGTAAACGTCGTCGGCAAAGGTTAAGTGACGTATTTCGCCCTTTGCGCCGTATTGTATCTTTGAAAAATGAACGTGAAAGTCCTTTACCCTTTCATATCCGAGTTCGGATATCATATATTCAAGTCGGGAAAGGTAGTCGGCTTCGGTCTTTAAGCTGCCCTGCTCGCGGGCGTTAATGTGCCCGAAATCGACAGCGGGGGTAAAGCATTTATCGATTTTGCAGAATTCGACTATCTCTTCGAGCGTGCCTATCTGCGCAAGTTTGCCCATGGTTTCGGGACAGAACTTTATATCCTCGCAGCCGTTGAGATAAATATAATCTCTGAGCGTTTTCAGTCGTTCCGAAGTTCTTTCGACCGCCTCGCGCCTTTCGGCTTTGCCCTGCGCGGCGGGGTGAAAAACAAGCCTGTGCCCGCCCATGAGTTTTAAGTACTTCGCGCTTTCGAGCACGTAATTAAAGGACTTCTGCGCGGCTTCGTCGTCGGGGTTGGCAAAGTTGATAAAGTACGGCGCGTGCACGCTTATTTCTATCCCCTCGTCGGCGAACGCTTCGCCTATCTCTATAGCCTTGCTTTCGGAAAGGGTTATACCTCTGCCGAACGAATATTCGTAGCAGTCAAGCCCCAAACGCCTGCAATATGCCGCCGCTTCGGACGTGTGTTTGTATCCGAGGTTGTAAAAACTTTCGCCGTTGCCGCTCGGTCCGAATTTTATCATCTGTCCACCAAATTTATTTTATTGCGGAAATATCCTTTTGAAGTTGCTCTTTAAGCTCGTCCGCGCTTGAAAACTTTATAATATCGCGGAGATAGTCGGTAAATTCGACCCTGACTTCATTGCCGTAATATTCTTCGCCGAAGCCCTCGAGGTGAACTTCGAGTATGGGTTCTTCCTCGTCGAACGTGGGGCGCGCGCCGTAGTTGGCTATGCCCTTATACTCCGTGCCGCCGATATTGCACTTAACGGCGTATACTCCCTCTTTAACCTTTACTTTGTTTTCGGGGTAGGAAACGTTCATTGTGGGAAAGCCCATCTGCGTTCCTCTGCCCGCCCCGCGGGACACCGTGCCCGTTATGGCGTAACAGCGTTTGAGAAGCTCGTTCGCCGTGCGGATATCCCCGTTTTGAAGCATCTCCTTTATCATGGTGGTGCTTATCTTTTCGTCGTTATACATCAAGTCTTTTACCGCCGTATACCAAACGCCGTTGTCCTCGTTGTCGGCGTAGTTTTTAAGCGTCGAGGACTTGCCCTTTGCACCCGCGCCGAAGCGGAAATCCTTTCCGCTCATAAGCCCTTTAAGGTTCAGTTTTTCGTCGAGAACCGCCAAAAAATCGTTACACGAGGTGTTTTTGAACTCCTCGGTGTAGTCGATTTTGAGCACGAACTTAGCTTTGAACGCCTCGAAGAGTTTGAGCCTTTCGTCGAAGTCGGTCACAAGCTCACCGCCCTTGCCGTCGGTAAAAGTCATTATACCGAGGTCAAGACCGTTGATCTTGGCTTGAAGCGACGCTTTTTTAAGAAGATCGGCGTGCCCCGCGTGAACGGCGTCGAAACAGCCGAGAACCAGCAAACAAGGATAACCGTATTCGTCCTGACCGTAATTTACAATTTCTAACATAGCTTTGTCCTTACCTTTAACATTCCGCCGTGTACTTCCGCAAGCCCGTAAAAAGATTTTTCAACCGTGTAAATTTTATATAAGCCCTCGGCAAGCCCGCTTTCGACGGCAAGACCGTTAAAAAGTTTTTTAGCTTCGCGCTCGTTCGGATAAATTTTTTCAAACGGTAACACGCTTTCGGTGGGGATAAGGTATTCCCGCAAGTTTTCAGACGTGAGAGCAGAGGTTTTAACGCTGTTCTCTTCGGTGAAAATTCCGCTTTGGGTGCGCCTTAACGCGCTCATTACGGCAAAAGAACCGCAAGCCGCCGCCATATCGCGCGCAAGCGAGCGGATATAAGTGCCGCCGCCGCACTCTATCTCGAACGAAAATTGATTTTCGGAGAGCTGTTTTGTGAGTTTTATCGAATATATATTGACTTTTTTGGGTTGAAGTTCGAATTCGACGCCCTGCCGCGCAAGCATATAACCGCGCTTTCCGTTGACGTTTTTCGCGCTGTATTTAGGTGGAATCTGCATGATTTCGCCCGTAAGCGCGGGCAAAATTTCGGCTATTTCAGCCGCGGTTGGGATATTGCGATCTTTTTTTACAAGCTCGCTTTGGGTGTCGAGGGTCGGACTGTCATAGCCGAACAAAAACGTTGCGGCGTATTTTTTTCTCTTTGAAAGAAAATAGTCAAACAGCCTTGCGGCGTTGCCTATCGCGATCGGCAACACGCCCGAAGCCATAGGATCGAGCGTGCCCATGTGCCCGCACGGCGAACCCGAAAGCCGCTTTATTACGGCAACTTCGCCCGCGGAGGACGCCCCCTCCTGCTTGTCGACGTTGATAAAACCCGTCATAATCCCTGTTTTACTGCTTCGATGAGTTTTGCAAGGGCTTCGTCTTGTTCGCCGAATATCATACAGCCGCTTGCAAGCACGTGCCCGCCGCCGCCGAATTTGGCGGCTACGTCGTTTACGTTTACGCGCCCCTTACTGCGGAGCGAAATTTTGTATTCGCCCTTTTTGAATTCGAGAAGGGAAGCCGCAACTTCCACCCCGTCTACCGAGAGCGGAAAATCTATAAAGCCCTCGGTGAGGCTCTTGTCCGCCCCGAGTTCTTTCATCGCTTCCTGCGTTATGAAAATGTATGCGAACAGCCCGTCGAGCGCAAAGCCTATCGTGCTCATCGCCCTTGCGTACAACAGCGCGCGCTCCTTTGTCTGGCGGGAGAACACGTGGTAATTAAGGCTCTGCACGTCCGCCCCGCAATCGCGCAAAGCGGCGGCGCATATGTAGGTGTTCGCCGTGACGTCCGCGTGCGAAAAATTGCCGCTGTCGGTTATAACTCCGAGCATGAGCAGGTTTGCCATGTCTTCGGTAATTTCGTAACCCGCCGCACGGAAAAGATCGGTAAGGACCTCGCAGCTTGCAGGGCGTTCGAGCACGTAATTGTACTTGGCGTAACCCGTGTTGCTGAAATGGTGGTCGATATTTATGGTACAGCCTTTGAATTTGCGGTAGCGGTCGGTAAACACGCCCATTCTTGCCAGATCGGCGCAGTCGACGCTTATAAAAGTATCGTAATCGTTTTGGGGGAGCTTGTGGTTGACAAGGCTCATTGTGGGAAGAAATAAAAACTTTTCGGGAACTTCGTCCTCACAGCACATAACCGCGTTCTTGCCCGCGTTATTCAACGCAATGCACAGCGCAAGCGCGCCGCCCAACGCGTCGCCGTCGGGACGGGCATGACAGAACACCGCAACGTTCTTTGCGGAATTTAGTTTTTCGATTATTTCTTCGGTCGTGTTATTCATCGTCTTTTGATATTTCCGAAATTATTTTATCTATTTTTTCGCCGTATTCCATACTTCCGTCGGAAATAAAGCGGAGTTCGGGAACAGTTCTCAAACGCATCACCTGCGAAAGTTCGTGCCTTATAAACGGCGCGTTCTGCCTTATGATTTCAAAACTGTTCAAAGCCTTTTGTTTATCCTTGTCGAAAACGCTGACGTACACCTTAGCCGTTTTAAGATCGGGCGCAACGTCTGCTTCCGTAACGCTGATTATTGCCGAAAGTTCGGGATATCTGCTTTTGAGCTTCCCCGAAATGACCGCCGAAATTTCCTTGCGGAACTCGCCCGCAAGCCGTTCTCCTCTTATACCTTTCATTTTTTACGCCTGTTCTACCTCTTGTATGAGATAACATTCGATTATATCGCCGATCTGTATTTCGTTGAAGCCCTCGATGGCGCAACCGCACTCGAAGCCCGCCGCAACTTCCTTTACGTCGTCTTTGAAGCGTTTGAGCTGTTTTACGTTGCCCTCAACGACAAGCACGTTGTCGCGATATATTCTGAGCTTGCCGCCGCGAATTATCTTGCCGTCAAGCACGTAACAGCCCGCAATGTTGCCGACGCCCGTAATTTTGAAGGTCTGGCGAACTTCGCACTTACCCAACAGTATCTCCTGATATTTGGGCGCGCGCATGCCTTTCATGTACGCTTCGAGGTCGTCCATAAGTTCGTAGATTATGCGGTAAGTTCTCACGTCGACTTTACTGCGTTCGGCAAGCGTCTTTGCCTTGGTATCGGGGCGGACGTTGAACGCAAGCACGAGCGCGTGCGAAGATTCGGCAAGCATGATATCCGATTCGTTGACCGCTCCCGCGCCGCTGTGTACGACCTTTATCTGCACTTCCTCGTTCGAAAGTTTTTCGACCGATTGCTTTATGGCTTCGACAGAACCCTGAACGTCGCCTTTTATAATAAGGTTCAAGGTCTTTACGCTGCCGTCGCCCTCGCCCATTATGTCATCGAGGGTGCGCTTTGACAGGCTGTCGGCAAGCGTCGCGCTCTTTACGCGCTTTCTCTCGTCCATGACCTGCTTCATAAGTTCCTGCGATACGGCAAAGATAGCGTCGCCCGAGTTGGGAACGTCCTCGAGACCGAGAACGTTGACCGCCATGGAAGGTCCCGCTTCCTTAACGGTTCTGCCCTTGTCGTCTATCATGGCGCGCACTCTGCCCGTAACCATACCCGAGATGAGGTTGTCTCCCGTGCGGAGCGTGCCGTTCTGCACAAGCACGGTAGCAACGGGACCTTTGCCCTTGTCGAGGCGGGCTTCGATGATAGTTCCGCGCGCTTCCCTTGCGGGGTTGGCGAGCAATTCTTTCATATCGGCGACGAGGAGCAGACTTTCGAGAAGTTCGTTTATGCCCTCGCCCGTCTTGCACGAGATAGGGCAAACGACGGTATCGCCGCCCCACTCTTCGGGCACAAGCCCCTGCGCGGTAAGCTCCTGCTTCACCTTTTCGGGGTTCGCCCCCGCTTTATCTATCTTGTTTATAGCGACGATTATGCTCACGTCTTTTGCGGCGCGGGCGTGGTTGATAGCCTCGATAGTCTGAGGCATTATGCCGTCGTCGGCGGCGACAACGAGAATTACTATGTCGGTGACTTGCGCGCCCCTCGCCCTCATGGCGGTGAACGCCTCGTGCCCGGGGGTGTCGATAAAGGTTATGCCCCTTCCTTTTACGGTAACGGTATACGCGCCTATGTGCTGGGTAATTCCGCCCGCTTCGCCCGCAGTTATGTTGGTCTTGCGGATATAGTCCAAGAGCGATGTTTTGCCGTGGTCGACGTGCCCCATAACGGTGACGACGGGTGCTCGGGGTACAAGGCTTTCGATTTCTTCGACGGTGTCCGCCTGCATTTCGATGAGCACTTCTTCCGCCGTCTTTTCGGGCTTGTATTCAAGCTCTATCCCCAGCCCGGCGGCAAGCAACGCCGCGGTGTCGTAATCTATCGACTCGTTGACGGTCTTCATGATTCCGTCTTTGAAAAGGCGTTTTGTAATTTCGCCCGCGGAAATTCCGAGCTTTTCCGAAAGGGTTTTGATGGGAATTTCGTCGGTGGTAACTACCGCGTGCTCGATTTTTATGGTCTGGGTGTTTTGGCGGTGCTTATCCTTTTTTACTCTTAACTTTCTGTAACCCGACTTGTTCTCGTCGAAGTCCTCTATGCTTGCGCCCTGCTGTTTTTGAAGAGCGCGCTTAGAGGGAGCGCGGCGTTCCTTTTCGACATAAGTTTTATCGTATGTCTTCTTTTTGTCGGGACCGAAGTTCTTTTTTCCGCCTTGCGCGGGCGCGGGCGCCGTTGCGGCGGGCGCAGAACCGAACCGCGCTCCTCCCTGAGGTCTTGCCTGTCCTTGCTGAGGACGCGGCGAAGTTCCCGCATAGGGCTTTTTATCACCTCTCTGCGGGCGGGTGTCGCGGTTGATAAAGACCTTTTGCTCGGGTCGCTTTGCCGCGGGTGCGGGAGCGGGCGTGGGCTTTTGCGGGCGGTCTGTTGCGGCGGGCGTTTCAGTACGCTCGGCGGCGGGCTTTTCCTCTGCGGGGATTTCGGCTTGTTCGGCAGCCTTTTCCGCAGCCTCTTTTTCCGCGGCAGCCTTTTCAGCCTCGGATTTTTCGGCGGCGAGCCGTGCCTCTTCCGCCGCCTTTTCGGCGGCTATACGCTCTTCTTCGAGTTGCTTGGCTTGCGCGCGCGCCGACTCGATGTCGGCGAGCTTTTTCAAAATGTCGGCAACCTTTTTTTCCGCGCTCGATATTTTTTTGGAAAGCTCCGCAAAAGTTCCGCCCGAAAGGAGCTTACCTATATTTTCAATATCTTCGTATTTTTTTGGCATTAAATCTCGCCTCCGCAATATATTTCGTAATTATCGTCCGCGTTCTCGCAAATCGCGCGGGCTAACCCTTGATCGCGTATCGCCGCCATTTTGCAACCCGCCTTGTTTACGGCGGCTTCGAAATCGCTTTTGCATACGATCAAAGGACATGAAAATCTGTTTTTGTATTTAAGTGCAAGTTTTTTGGAGTTTTCGGAAATATCCGCGCTTATTATCAGAAGATAAACGCCGTTTTTAAGGGTATCGATCGCCCCCGAGCCGTAAGTTATCTTCCTTGCTTTAACGCAAAACCCGATAAAAGTTTCAACTTTGCTTTTTGCCAAAGTACTCCTCCTCGACGGCAGAATACACGCTTTCGGCAACCTCGCACGAAAAGACCTTGTTCAACAAGCGTGCCTTTTTGAGTTTGGCAACACATTCGGGATTATCGCAAATATACGCGCCTCTCCCCGAAGCCTTTGAAGAGAAATCGAGAAAGATCTTCCCCTCGGCGTTTTTGACTATTCTGAGCATCGACCGCTTTTCTTTGAGTTCGCGGCAAGCGATACACTGTCGCAAGGGTTTTTTCTTTTCCGCCATTACTTGTCTCCGCCGTCGCTCTCGGGCGTTTCGGTCGAAAGATAGCCGAGCTTAGCCGCCGCCGATTCGCTTTTAACGTCTATTTTCCACCCCGTAAGGCGAACCGCAAGACGGGCGTTCTGACCGTCTTTGCCTATCGCAAGCGAAAGTTTGTCGTCGGGAACGACCGCCATTGCCGTCTTTTCCCCTTCGAGTTGCGTGACCGAGATGACCTTTGCGGGAGAAAGTGCCTTGGCGATAAATTCAAGGGGATTTTCGCTCCAAGGGATAATGTCGATTTTTTCGCCCTTTAACTCTTCGACTACCGCGTTCACCCTTGCGCCCTTGTTGCCCACGCACGCGCCGATGGCGTCGACCCTTTCGTCCTCGGAATAGATCGCCATTTTGGTTCTTGCGCCCGCTTCGCGGCTTATTTCCTTAATGACAACCGTTCCCTGCTTTATTTCGGGCACTTCCTCTTCGAAGAGCTTTCTGACAAGCCCGGGCGAAGAGCGGCTTACAAGCACCTGCGCTCCGCGGTATCCGCTCTTTACGCGCTTTACAAACACTTTGATTTTGTCGTTGACGTTGTATTTTTCACCGGGAACCTGATCGGAGGGAAGCATAAGCCCTTCCACCTGCCCCTTGCCGAGTTCGACGTAGATGTTCTTCGCGTCGATTTTGCGGATTATGCCGACGAGCAGTTCGCCCTCTTTGTTGGCAAACTCGTTCATGGCGGCGTCGCGCTCGGTCTCGTGGATCTTTTGCAAAATAACCTGCTTTGCGGTCTGCGCGGCTATGCGGCTGAAATCCTTGGGCACGAATTTTTCGGCGATCTTGTCGCCGACTTTATAGCTCTTCTTCAACGCCTGCGCGTCTTCGAGAGAAATTTGGGTTTCGGCGTCGGTAACTTCTTCGACGACCGTCTTTACCATAAAGAAATCCATGGTAGCCTTTTCGGGGTTCATGCGTATTTCGACCCCGCCGCCCGCGCCCGGATATTGCTTTTTGCATGCGGAAACGAGCGCGTTTTCAAGGGCTTCCAAAAATACCTCCTGCGGTATTCCCTTTTCCTTTTCCAGATCCGCGAGAGCGGCAAAAAAATCTTTGTAGACCATTTTTTATCTCCTGAGGTTATTTGTTTAATCGAATTTGATCGCTTTGTTTATTTTTGCTATTTTGTTGCGGGCTATCTTCAATTCGCCCTGTTGGGTTTGAACGGTGACCGAATTTTCGTCGAACGCCGTCAGCACGCCCTCGTAAAACTTTTTGCCTTTGAGGGGCGCGAAGAGTTTTAACTCCACCTCTTTGCCGACGTTCCTTTCGAAGTCGCGTGCGGTTTTGAAAGGTCTGTCAAGCCCCGGGCTGGACACGTTGAGCGTGTAGGGTTTATCGAATGTGGGGTCTAAAATATCTATCGGGTCGAGAATGGCGTTGTGGAATTTTTCGCACGTGTCGAGGTCGACCCCGCTCTCCGTTTCGATAAACACCGTAAGCGAGCTTTCTTTGTCGTTCCACTCGATATCGACAATTTCTATGCCCATAGGCTCGGCGTACTTCTCTAAAAATCGGCGTATTTCGGCAATAGGTTTTATCTGCATTTCAACCCCCTACATAAGTATTGAGTGCCCCGAAGGACACTCAATCTTAACATCACTATTAAGGTCATTGTTATTTTAACATAGTTTTGCATAAATTGCAACTGTTTTATAAAAAATTATTGCCGTTTTTTTACATTTAAGGGCGTTTTTAACTTTGAACCGAAGTTTTTTTGATTTTGACCCCCAATGTTTTTGACTTTAATATGCGGTGCTTTTGCCTTAAAGCCCGAACTTTGCGGTCGTAACGCGCGCGCCGCGCGCTTCGGTTCGCCCAAAAACTCACATAAAATCGGGGAGCGATTTTTTCATTTTAAGAAGTTCGATGAATAACTTTGCCGTGGCGAGGGCGTCGTCGCAGGCGCGGTGGTGGTTGAACGTTATTCCGAACCTTTCGGCAACCGTGTTGAGCTTGTAGTTGGAAAGGAACAGCAGTTCCTGCGACAAAAGCAAGGTATCGATGATTTTTCTTTCGAGAATGTAGCCGACCCGCGAGCAGTAATAGTCAACGAACTTAAAGTCGAAGTTGGCTATGTTGTGACCCACAAGTATACAGCCGTCGCAGAACTTGAAGAAGTCGGGCATAGCCTCGTCGCACGAAGGAGCGTCTTTTATCATCTCGGCGGTTATTCCCGTAAGATTTGTAATCTCGTCGGAGATCCGCACCCCGGGGTCGATGAACGAAGTAAAACTTTCGCTTATCTCTCCCCCGCTTATCTTGTACGCCGCTATCTCGATTATCTTGTCCATGTTCCCCGTTACGGGCGAGGAGTTAAGCCCCGTGGTTTCGAGGTCGAAAACGACAAATTGGTTCTGCGTAAGACATTCGGGCAGCGAACTGTCCGAAAAAATATCGGTCTGCTCCCTGTCGGCAAAGGGTTGAGGCTTTATTACGTGGTAATAGCGCGGCACGGGTTTTGAAGCGCGCTTTTGGGGAGCGAAGTCCTTGGGCGGTCTGCCGTAGTCGATTATCCTTGCGGTGTAACGCAAATTGCCTCGGTACTCGCTGTTCTCGCCCCAGCAAACTATGTAGTCGCCCTCTTTTAACGCGCGTATTTTGGCGATCGTTTTCATGCGCGGGAAGTAGGTTATATACGCCGAAGCCGAGCCGTCGGAAAGGGTTATCGAAAATCTCTGCTTTTCGACGTTGCTCTTGTTTATATAGGTCTGTTCGCGAATGTCGGTTATTTGCCCGCAGACGACCGCCTCGGACGGAACGAGATTCAAATCTGCAAGGTAAATCGCCTGAGTCCGCTTTTCGGTTCCCTCGAGAAAGGAAAACTTTTCAATGGGAAAGGTGCGAACGGGCATGTCGTAATCGGGTTCGTCCTCGTCCTCGGGAATTTCGTAATCGTCGGGGTTGAACTCGGTCTTTTCGATCTTGCCCGTAAATTCGCCGCAGAAGTTCTTTTTAAGCTCTTCGCGCACGGTGGTGCAAAGGTCGTCGGGCAGAACGTCGTTCACCCCTTTTATGCAAAACGAAAAGCCGTTTTCTTCCCTTTTTACGGTTATGTCACCCTCGCGCAAAAGCGCAGAAAGCGCGATATGATCGGTCTTGATGATATCGGTTATTTTGCGCTTTATCATCTCTTCGTCTGGGGTAAGTTTAATAAGCTCGGCAACGCACTCGAAGTACGCGGGCACGTAGGGGCGCAACACCCCTTCCGCCCTCGCCTTGTCCTGAGGGGTGAAAATAACGTCGGTTATTATCCGAATGGTTACGACCCTGCTCCTCTTATCCACGGAAATCGATTTGATTATTGAATTTTGCAGGTTGGGGGAACACCCCCTCACCGCGTTAAGAATTTCAGCTTTCATTCAGTAAGCTGTCTATCTCCTTAAAAAATTCCCCCTCTGCGTCTTGGGCTTGTACCTTTTTGAAAACTTCGCCCCGCTTGAAAATAACGCAGTAATCTTCCGCCCCCGCTATGCCGAGGTCGCAGTCCTTTGCCTCGCCCGGACCGTTGACAACGCAGCCCATAACGGCGATTTTTGCGGGTTTAACGCTGTTTTCGACGTATTTTTGAACCTTGCGTGCAAGCTCCATGGAGTTCCACAAGCATCTGCCGCACGTCGGACACGAAATGACATTGACAAAGTTTTTGTCAAGCCCCACCGCGCGCAACAGCTGTTTTGCCGCCCGCACTTCTTCCACGGGGTCGTCGGTGAGGGAAACGCGTATGGTGTCGCCTATCCCGTCCAAAAGGAGCGAACCGAGCGCCGCCGCCGACTTTACGACGGCAAACTGCCCAACCCCCGCTTCGGTCACGCCGATGTGCAGGGGATAACTTGTCTTTTCTTTGAGCAGTCTGTACGCCTTTACGGTCAACGGGACGTCGGACGCCTTTACCGAAATGACTATATCGTCAACGCCGAATTTTTCGAAAACGCGCACATTGGCAAGCGCGCTTTCGACAAGCGCGCGTTCGTCTCTGCCGTATTTTTGCAGAAATTCCTTTTGAATACTGCCCGTGTTCGAGCCGACTCTGACGGCTATTTTATGGCTTTTTATGCAGTCGGCGACGTATTTTATTTGCTCTTCGCCGCCGATATTGCCGGGATTTACGCGCACTTTGTCGCAACCGTTTTCAATGGCAAGGGCGGCAAGACGGGCGGAAAAGTGAATATCGGCAACGAGCGGCAAATGTATCGCGCTCTTTATTTTGCGAATGGCAAAAGCGTCGTTCTCGTCGAGAACCGAAACGCGCACGATCTCGCACCCCGCCTCTTCGAGCGAGGCTATCTGGGCGCAGACCTTTTCGACGTTTTCGGTCTTTTCGGTGCACATCGATTGAATACGCACGCGTTCGCCGCCGCCAATTGCAACGCCGCCGATATTTACCCTTTTTGTATAATTTCCCATTTTAAGCACGGCAGAAAGACGGACGGCTTACAAGAGTTCGCCCGCCTTTGCAAAAATTTATTTTCTGCTCTCCATCAGCTTTTGCAGTTCTTCCATAAAGCTGTTTATGTCTTTGAAAGAGCGGTAAACGCTTGCATAGCGGACATAGGCAACCTCGTCGACCTTTTTAAGCTCTTCCATTACCATTTCGCCTATGCGCTTGGAGGTGATCTCCTGCTCCATGGTGTTGTAGACCTGCTTGGTTACGTTGGCTACCATTTCGTCGATCTTCGACATGGGAACGGGGCGTTTTTCGCACGACTTGATTATGCCGTTTTTGACTTTGAGAGAATCGTACGCCTGTCTTATCCCGCTCGACTTAACGACGAGCACGGGAGTATCTTCGATAGTCTCGTATGTGGTGAACCGCTTTCCGCACTGCACGCACTCGCGGCGACGGCGAATGGTTCTGCCCTCGTCTGCCGAACGGCTGTCGATAACCTTGCTGTCCTCACAACCGCAATAGATACACTTCATGTTCTTTTTCTCCTTTATTTTTTAATAAATGTCAAACCGTGTTGAGTTTTCTCGGTGAGCCGATACTGTTTTTGGTAACCTTACCCCCGCCGATCGCACTTCAAAAATAATCTTTTATTACCCGATTTGCGGGTGCTAAGGATCGGTTTTTGAAGTTGTTACGGCTGAATTTCCGGTGGTTTTTGCGGGGTTGATTGAAGTTATTTTTACTTACTTAAAGTACTTAACGCCGCTTTCGAATATGCGCATATCGAAGTTGCCGTCGAAGTTTTTATAGAGGTTTTCGCCCTTTCTTTCGCTGTGACCCATTTTGCCGAATACTCTGCCGTCGGGCGAGGTTATGCCCTCTATCGCCCACATACTGCCGTTGGGGTTAAAGGGGCTTTCCATTGTGGGCTTGCCCGTAAGGTCGACGTACTGCGTTGCGATTTGCCCGCCCGCTCTCATCTTTTCAAGCTCGGCGGCGGGCGCGACTATTTTTCCCTCGCCGTGCGAGACGGGAACGGAGTACACCTCACCCACCTTGCACGCCGAAAGCCAAGGGCTTAAAACCGACGCGACCCTTATCTGAGCGATCGTCGAAACGTGCCGCGAGATATTATTGTAAGTGAGCGTGGGCGAAGTTGCCTTTAACGGGCTGACCTTGCCGTAGGGCACAAGCCCGAGCTTTATAAGAGCCTGAAAACCGTTGCATATGCCAAGCACAAGCCCGTCGCGCTCTTCGAGAAGTTTCATTATCCTTTCGGAAATTTTGGGGTTTTTGAACGTTGTCGCAATGAACTTGCCCGAGCCGTCGGGTTCGTCGCCGCCCGAAAAACCGCCGGGGAAAGCGATTATGTTCGCCTTGTCTATCTCTCTGATTATGGCGTTCACGCTCTCTTCAATGTCCTCGGGAGTGCGGTTTTTGATTACAAGTATCCTTGCTTCCGCGCCCGCCTGTTCGAACGCGCGAGCTGTGTCAAGCTCGCAGTTGGTGCCCGGGAACGCGGGAATGAACACGCGGGGTCTGGCGATCTTTGTGGAAATGTTGGAGTACTTCGCTCCGCCCTCGTAATCGCAGGCGGGGATCGTACCCTCCGCCGCCGCCGTTGTGGGGAACACGCTTTCGAGTCTGCCCGTGTACGCGGCAAGCGCGCTTTCGTATGCGACGGTCTGACCGCCGAGAGTGAAGTCCTTTTCGGCCGTTTCTCCAACTTCTATCACGTCGAAGCCGCCGAAAGCCGAAATATCGTCGGCGGTTATAAGAATTTCGCCGTAGTGCTCTTCGAACGCCTTTTCGAACGGGCAAACGAAGTTGAATCCCAAGCCGTTGCCGAAGCAGGATTTTGCGACCGCCGCCGCAATTCCGCCCTTTTCAACAACAGTCGCAAAGCGCACGTTGCCGCTCGCTATGCCGCTGTGGACTGCGGCGTACAGCTTTTTGAGATATTCGAAATCGGGAATTTGGTTTTTGCTCTTGCGCACGGGCAAAAAGTAGACCTTTTCGCCCGACTTTTTCAGAACGTTGGTGATGAGTTGCGAAGCCTTAGCGGGCGCAAGCGCAAAGGATATCAGCGTGGGAGGGACGTCGATATTTTCGAACGTGCCGCTCATGCTGTCCTTTCCGCCGATCGCGCCAAGCCCCAAGCCTATCTGCGCATACAGCGCGCCAAGCAGAGCCGAAAGGGGAACGCCCCACCTCTCCTTTTCTTCGCGCAAGCGCATGAAAAATTCCTGAAGCGAAAGACGCACTCTTTCGTAATCAGCCCCCGCGGCAACGGCTTTCGACACCGAAGTTACAATCGAATAGATAGCCCCCGTAAAGGGCGAAGTAGACATAAGATCGGGGTTGTAGCCGTAAGCGGAGACGGTGCAGTCGTCGGTCTCTCCGCCCGTGAACTTTGCCGCCATTGCAATGACGGGGGTGAGTTGGTTCTTCCCTCCGAAAGGCATATAGACGGACTTTGCGCCTATCGTCGAATCGAAGGTCTCGGCAAGCCCTTTTTTGGAGCAGACGTTGAGCTGTGAAAGGGTTTGGGTGAGCGCGCTTGCAAAAGTTTGCTCCGCGGGTGCGTCGAAGAAGCCGGTCACGTTTTCGACTATCTTTGCGTCGGCGGTCTGCTTTACGCCGTTAGTATCGAGGAAATCGCGGGAAATATCCACTATGGGCATACCGCGGTGGAACATTTTGATTCTTCTGTCGTCCGTGACGAGCGCGACGGGCGTTGCCGAAAGATTTTCTTCGGCGGCAAGAGCTATGAACTCCTTTACGTTCTCGCGCGCGATGACTACCGCCATTCTCTCCTGAGATTCGGAGATCGCAAGCTCCGTGCCCGAAAGCCCTTCGTACTTTTTGGGTACTTTGTCGAGGTAAATTTCAAGCCCGTCGGCAAGTTCGCCTATCGCAACCGACACGCCGCCCGCGCCGAAATCGTTGCACTTTTTTATCATTCCCGTAGCTTTGCCGTTCAAAAACAGCCTTTGGAGTTTGCGCTCGGTGAGGGCGTTGCCCTTTTGGACTTCCGCGCCGCAGGTCTGAACCGACTTTACGTCGTGCGCCTTTGAAGAACCCGTTGCGCCGCCGCAACCGTCGCGCCCCGTTTCGCCGCCCAAAAGTATTATGATATCGCCTTTTTGGGGCTTGGCGCGGTATATCATCTCCGACTTTGCTCCGCCTACGACGAAGCCCGTTTCGAGCCTCTTTGCCTTATAGCCGGGGTGATAGACCTCTTCGACCTGACCCGTCGCAAGCCCTATCTGGTTGCCGTATGAGGAGAAGCCTGCCGCGGCGGTCTTTGTTATTATCCTTTGGGGAAGTTTACCCGCCAAGGTGTTTTCGACAGGCTCGGTAGGGTCTGCGCTGCCAGTGACCCTCATAGCCTGCAAAACGTAGGTCCTGCCCGAAAGAGGGTCGCGTATAGCCCCGCCGAGGCAGGTCGCCGCGCCGCCGAAAGGTTCTATCTCCGTCGGGTGGTTGTGGGTTTCGTTCTTGAACATCACGGTATATTTGCAGGGCTTGCCGTCTATGACCGCGTCGGTCTTGATGGAACATGCGTTGATTTCGTCCGATTCGTCCAGATCGTTGAGTTTGCCCTCTTTTTTGAGCTTTTTAACGGCGATCGTCGCTATATCCATAAGGCAGGGATATTTATCGGTTCTGCCGGCATACAGCTCTTTGAAGAGCTGTTCGTACAGCGCGAGGGCGTCCTTTACTTCGGGGTTGTTCCCCTCTATTTCTATATTTTTGATCTCGGTCGCAAAAGTCGTGTGACGGCAATGGTCCGACCAATATGTATCGATGACCTTTATCTCCGTCTCGGTGGGGTTTCTCTTTTCGCTCTTGAAATAATCGCGCACAAAAGCGAGGTCGCTCACCGACATGGCAAGCCCCATTTTTGCGTGATAGCTCTTTATCTGTTCTGCGTTGAACCCGATAAAGCCATCGACCGTCGCCACGTCGGGTGCTTCGACCGCGCGGTGTTCGAGCGACTGCGGCTTTTCAAGCGATACCTCTTCGCTCTCGACGGGGTTGATAAGATGCTTTTTTATGCGTTCGAGCTGTTCGGCGTTCACACCCTTTACGGCGTAAACGCGGGCGCACTTAATTAAAGGTCGCTCCTTTTGGGTGAGGAGCTGAACGCACTGCGCCGCGCTGTCGGCGCGCTGATCGTACTGACCCGTTAAATAGGCTATCGCAAACACGCTGTATTCGGGAGGGAATTTTACTTCTTCGAAGTAAACTCTGTCGACGGGCGGTTCGGAAAATACGCACGGGACGGCTTCGGTAAACTCTTCGCTCGTTATGCCCTCTACGTCGTACCTTAAAAGCTGGCGCACGTCTTCGACCGAAATTTTGAGAAGATTGCGGATATCCTCTTTGACGTTCTTTGCCTGAAGATTGTCTTTCTTTTCAACAAAAATTCTGTATATCATCTTTTAACCCTTGCGATATTTTATACCTATGTCGGTGCGGTATTGCATGTTTTCCCAATTGATATTTGCAACGGCGGCGTATGCCTTGCGGCGCGCGTCGTCGATATCGACGCCCCTTGCGACCACGTCCAATACCCTTCCGCCGTTCGTGACGAGCTTTCCGTCTTTTATAGCCGTGCCCGCGTGGATTATCGAGCAGTCGCCCACGTTGCCTATGGTTATTTCCTTTCCCTTTGCATAGCCGAGCGGATAGCCGCCGCTTGCAAGCACAACGCACACGCACGCTCCGCTCTCCCACTCGATTTTGACTTCGGAAAGTCTTTCGTCGGTGACCGCCTCGAATATCTCCATAAGGTCGGTTTTCAACATGGGAAGAACCACCTGCGTTTCGGGATCGCCGAAGCGAGAATTGTATTCGACGACTTTCATGCCCTTATCGGTTCGCATAAGCCCGAAATAAAGGCAGCCTTTGAAGGTTCTGCCCTCGGAGTTCATGGCGTTCATGGTGGGAACTATTATCGTATCCATGACCTCTTTTTCAAGCTCGGGAGTCCAGAACGGGCAGGGCGAAAAAGTGCCCATGCCGCCCGTATTCAACCCCTTGTCGCCGTCGTGCGCGCGCTTGTGATCGCACGAGGTTATCATGGGAACTATCGTCTTTCCGTCGGTGAAAGTAAGAACCGATACCTCTTCCCCCGGCGTGTATTTAAGACCGTTCATGCGCTCTTCTATGACGATTTTGCTCCCCGCGCTGCCGAACGCCTTATCGAGCATTATCTCTTTAAGCCCCTCTTCGGCTTGCTTCAACGTATCGCAGACAAGCACGCCCTTGCCGAGCGCAAGCCCGTCGGCTTTGAGCACTATGGGCGCGCCCTTTTTGCGGACGTATTCCAACGCCTTGTCGTAGCTTTCGAATGTCTCCGATTCGGCGGTGGGAATACCGTATTTTTTCATAAGGTTCTTCGAAAAAGCCTTGCTCGCCTCGATAATTGCGGCGTTTTTGCGCGGACCGAAACACCTTTTGCCCATTTCTTCGAGCGCGTCGACAAGCCCCATTGCAAGGGGGTCGTCGGGCGCGACTACGTAATAGTCTATTTCGGGGTGCGCGGCGGCGTACTCTTTTACGGCGTTTATATTCATATAATCGACGTTGACGTTTTCGGCGATCTGCGCAGTGCCCGCGTTGCCTTTCATGCAGTAGAGTTTGCCTACTTTGGGGCTTTTGGCAAGGGCTGTGAGTATGGCGTGTTCCCTGCCTCCGTTGCCTATTACAAGTACGTTCATTTTACGCCTCCGATTTTGCGTTCGTTAAAGGATATATTGGGGGTAATCAGTGTTTGAAGTGTCTGTCGCCGACAAAAACCATGGCTATTCCCGCGGCGTTGCAAGCCTCGACGGAAGCCTTGTCCTGTATCGAACCGCCGGGCTGGATTATGGCGGTGATCCCCGCCTTTACGCACTCCTCAACGCAGTCGGGGAAGGGGAAGAACGCGTCGGACGCCATAACAGAACCTTTCGCCTCTGCGCCCGCGTGAGCGATCGCCTGCTGTGCCGCCCATATGCGGTTGGTCTGTCCCATGCCTATTCCCGTCGTTCTGCCGACTTTTCCTATTACTATCGCGTTCGACTTGGTGTGCTTTACGACCTTCCAATTGAACATCAATGCCTCGATCTCTTCGGGGGTGGGAGCGCGGTCGGTGACAACGCCCAAACCGTAAACCGTCCTCTGCTTCCCCGCGGCGTTGGTCACGACTTCGTTCACCGATTTTGTGGTGAAGAGCGACATATCTTCGCCGTGCAAAAGGCTTTCGTCGTACTCCTGCACAAGCAGTCCGCCGTACACCTTTTTCATGTCGAACGCCGTCTTTTCTCTGCGGGCGGAAATATCGGCGATTTTCAAAAGCCTGATATTCTTTTTGCCTTCGAGAATGGCGAGGGCTTCGGGGGTGTAGTCGGGCGCCATTACAATTTCAATGAAAATTTTGTTTATCTCGGTCGCGGTAGCTTCGTCCACAGTGCCGTTAATGGCGAGTATTCCGCCGAAAACCGACACGGGGTCGGAAGTATATGCGCGCATATACGCCTCGTAAACGCTCTCGCCCGTACCAACGCCGCAGGGGTTGGCATGCTTGCATGCGACCACCGCGGGAACGTCGCCGAACTCTTTAAGGAGTTCAAGCGCGCCGTTTGCGTCGTTGATATTGTTATACGAAAGCTCCTTGCCCCAGAGCTGTTCGGCTGAAGAAAGCGATCCTTTGCGAATGAACTGCTCGTTGTAGAAAACGGCGTTCTGCTGGGGGTTTTCGCCGTAGCGCAAGTCCTGCGCCTTTTCGTATGCAAACGTTACCTCGTCGGGGAAAGTTATTCCGAGCTGTGAGGCGAGATAATTCGAAATAAGGCTGTCGTAAACGGCGGTATGCGCAAACACCTTGTATTGAAGATATTTTTTGGTCTCTAAGGTAACTCCCCCCGCTTTAAGCTCGTCGAGAACCTTTGAGTAGTCCTTGGGGTCGACTATGACCGCAACGTCCTGATAATTCTTCGCCGCGGCGCGGATCATCGTAGGACCGCCTATATCGATATTTTCGACACACTCGGCAAAGTCCGCACCCTTTTGAAGGGTCGCCTTGAACGGATAGAGGTTGACGCACACTATGTCGATAGTGTTGATATTGAGCTTTTCGAGCTGTGCCATGTGTTCGGGGTTTGAACGCATCGCCAAAAGTCCCGCGTGAACTGCGGGGTGAAGGGTCTTGACCCTGCCGTCGAGACATTCGGGGAAGCCCGTTATTTCCGAAACACCTATAACTTTCAGACCCGCTTCCTTTAACACCTTTGCGGTCCCGCCCGTCGAAATTATTTCGAACCCGTTTTCAACAAGTCCTTTGCAGAACTCCACTACTCCCGATTTGTCGGAAACGCTTACGAGCGCACGCTTTTTCATTATCATAACTTTCCTCCGTTAAATTATAGTTACTTTTCTGCCGTCTTTTTTTACTTTGCCCTCGCACAATTTGCGAACGCAATATGGAAGCAGTTTGTGCTCCTCTTCGAGTATACGCGCCTGCAAACTTTCGGGCGTGTCGTCGGGGGCGACTTCAACCGTTCTCTGCGCGATTATCGCCCCGCCGTCGGGTATTTCGTTTACGAAATGAACCGTACAGCCCGAAACTTTCGCGCCGTATTCCAGAACCGCCTCGTGCACTTTAAGCCCGTAATACCCCGCGCCGCAAAAAGCGGGAATGAGCGAAGGGTGAATGTTTACGATCCTGTCGCGGAACGCCGCTATAAAACTTTCGGGAATGATTTTGAGCCAACCCGCAAGCACAATGTAATCCACGCCCGCGCCCTTTAAAAGCCGCGTAAGTTCGGCGTAAAGCGTTTTGAGGTCGGGATAGTCCTTTTTTGCGAACACCGCCGAGGGAATGTTGTGCTTTTTTGCCCTTTCGATAGCTCCTATCCCCTCTTTCGAGGCGATAAGATAGCTTATTTCGCAAAAGCGTTCCCTCTCGTTGGCGTCGATTACCGACTGAAAATCGGTTCCCCCGCCCGAAGCGAAAACGGCTATTTTTTTCATCTGAGGGTAACCCCGCTTCCGCGCACCGTTTTGCCGAGCACAACGCAACGTTCGCCCGTGCTTTCGAGTTGAGCAATTGTTGCCTCGACGTCTTTTTTGGCAACGCATACGACCATTCCTATACCCATATTAAAGGTGTTGTACGCCTGCTGTTTGGTGAGCTTTGCTCTCTTGACCATTATATCGAACACCTTGGGCACTTCGTAAGACTTGGTGTCTATTCTGCATCCTATGCCCTCGGGGAAAATGCGGGGGATATTTTCGATGAACCCGCCGCCCGTTATGTGGGCTATGCCCTTGACTTTGACCTTTTCGATAAGGGCAAGTATGCTCTTCACATATATCCTTGTGGGCGTTAAAAGCACGTCGATGGGGCGCGCGCCGAGTTCTTCGCTGTATTCGCTGAGTTGCGCCGCGTCCTCCCCCCAAAGTTTTCTTACGAGCGAATAGCCGTTGGAATGTATGCCGCTCGATTTAAGTCCTATGAGGATATCGCCCGACTTGATTTTACTGCCGTTGATTATCTTCTTCTTTTCGACTACGCCCACGGCGAATCCCGCTATGTCGTAGTCGCCGCCAGGATAGAACCCGGGCATTTCAGCCGTTTCGCCGCCTATGAGCGCAGCGCCCGATTGGCGGCAGCCCTCGGCAACGCCCGAAACGACCGTCGCAACTTTTTCGGGGCTGAGCTTGCCCGTTGCAAAATAGTCGAGGAAAAACAAGGGCTTTGCGCCTTGGCAAACTATGTCGTTTACGCACATCGCAACCGCGTCGATACCTATCGTATCGTGCTTTTCGGTAATAATGGCGTATTTGAGCTTTGTGCCGACGCCGTCCGTTCCAGCAACGAGGACGGGTTCTTTCATGCCCTTAGGCATTGCAAAAAATCCGCCGAACGAGCCTATGTCTCCCAAAACCCCGTCGGTATAGGTCGACTTTACGTGTTCGCGCATAAGTCTGACCGCCTCGTAACCCCTTTCTACGTCTACTCCGCTGTCTTTATAAGAAATTGACATTTTTTCCTCCGCTATGTTATTCGAGTTTGAGTTTATCTGCTTCGTAATCCTGTAACGGGTAGGGATATTCGCCGTTGAAACAGCCGAGGCAAAATCCCGTGTGCGCGCCCTCGCAGGTTTTTAAAAGCTGTGGTATGGTTAAATATCTTACGCTGTCCGCGCCGAGGCTTTCGCAAATTTGCTCCTCGTTTTTGTACGCGCCGATGAGCTGGGAATAGGTTTGAATGTCTATGCCGAGGTGGCACGGGTGTTTGATTATGGGCGAACAGATCCTTATGTGAACCTCTTTCGCGCCCGCGTCACGCAGCATTTTTACTATCTTTCTCATCGTAGTGCCGCGAACTATAGAGTCGTCTATGATTATAACGCGCTTATCGCGGATATTGGCGCGAAGGGCGTTCATTTTGACGTTCAGACTGTTCTCGCGTTGGCGTTGATCTGGCTGAATGAACGTTCTGCCGACATAACGGTTCTTGGCAAGAGCCTCAACAAAGGGTATTCCGCTCTCCTCGGCGTATCCCCTTGCGGCTACGTTAGCCGAATCGGGCACGCCCGAAACGAGGTCGGCTTCAACGGGATAGTTTCTTGCAAGAAGTTTGCCCGCCTCTTTGCGCGCTTCATACACGCTGTAACCGTCTAATATCGAATCGTGACGGGCGAAGTACACATATTCGAAAATGCACATTCGGGGACGTTCGGGGAGATTGTCCATGAAGAACGACTGTATGCCGCTGTCGTCTATAACGACTATTTCCCCCGGCTTTACGTCGCGCAAAAAGTTCGCCCCAACGGCGTCGAGCGCGCACGTCTCGCTTGCGACCACAACGTCGCTGTCGGTCGTTCCCAAACAAAGGGGTCTTATGCCGAACGGGTCGCGCACGGCTATCAGCTTTTGCGCCGTCATTATCACGAGCGCGTACGAGCCTTTCAGCTTCTCGCACGCCCTCTTTACGCCCTTGACTATGTCGCCGTCGGAAAGGCTGTTTATCATTATGGCTATGACTTCCGAGTCGATCGTCGTCTGGAACACGGCGTTCTGTTGGATCATCTCGTCGCGCAGTTGTTTGGTGTTGATTAGGTTGCCGTTGTGCGCAACCGCCATTTTGCCGCACTTGCCCGTAAAAACCACGGGTTGGGCGTTGAGAAGCTGACTTGCGCCCGTCGTGGAATAGCGAACGTGACCTATGGCTATGTCGCCCTCGGGCAGTTCGTCGAGGTTGCCGTGGGCGAACACGTCGGCGGCAAGCCCCATTCCCTTAAAGTACGAGATTTTGTCGGCGAACGCAACGGCTATGCCCGCGCTCTCCTGCCCGCGGTGTTGCAGTGCATATAACCCGTAATAGACGGTATGCGCTACCTGACGGTTCTCCTGCGAAAACACGCCGAAAACGCCACATTCTTCATGGATCTCGCTTTGAATTTCATCCATTTTTTGAGTTTCTCCGAAGAAGTCTTTACTCCTTTCCCGTCCAGCAATAGGTGCAAAGTTTGCAAGGTTCCAAGCCTATCGCCTCGATAAGTCCTTCCAATGATTGAAATTCCAACGATTCAAATTGGAATTTATTGCAAATAGCCTTTCGCATCGCCTTGCCGCGCTCGGTCGATGAATCGGCGTATTCGTCCATGTGTTTAACGGCGTCCTCTCCCTCAAGCTCCATCATCGTGCGGCGGGTAATTAAATCCATATCGCTCGACGAACGCGAGAAGTTGAGATATTTACACCCGTACATTATGGGCGGGCAAGCCGAGCGCATGTGAACGGCTTTCGCCCCGTGCGAATAGAGAAAGTCGACCGTCTCTTTGAGTTGCGTTCCGCGCACTATGGAGTCGTCGACGAGCAAAAGCCTCTTCCCCTCGATAAATTCGTGAACGGGAATGAGCTTCATTTTGGCAACTTTGTTGCGCTCGGATTGGTTGACGGGCATAAAACTGCGCGACCACGTGGGCGTGTATTTTATGTACGGGCGGGCAAAGGGTACTTTGCACGCGTTCGAATAGCCTATCGCGTGGGGCGTGCCCGAATCGGGAACGCCGCCTATGTAATCGATTTCGTGCATGTCGTGGGTTTTAGCGTCGTTTTTGGCGAAGATCGCGCCGTTACGGCAACGCATGACCTCGACGTTCACCCCCTCGTAGCTCGACGTGGGATAGCCGTAATACGACCAAAGGAAAGCGCATATGCGCATTTCCTTTCCCGCGGGAGAAAGCTGAGTTACGCCGTCGGCGGTTATTTCGACTATCTCCGCGGGACCGAGTTCGCGCACGTCGGTGTAGCCGAGCTTGCGGTAGGCGAAGCTCTCGAACGATACGCAGTAGCCGTCGTCGCTTTTTCCTATCTGTATGGGCAGTCTGCCCATTTTATCGCGGGCGGCAATCAAAGTGCCCTTGTCCGTCAAAAGCAAGATGGAAGCCGTCCCCACTATCCTCTGTTGGGCGTAACGTATTCCCTCGACGTAGTTTTCTTTGCTGTTTATCAACGCCGCGACCATTTCGTTGGCGTTGACCTTACTGCCCGTCATGGCGTCGAAATAGCCGCCCCGCCCGAGCACTTCGCGCATGATGTCCTCGGAATTGTTGATTATGCCTATCGTGCAGATGGCGTAAGTTCCCACGCGCGAAACCATTATAAGGGGCTGGGGGTCGGTATCGCTTATACAGCCTATCGCGGCGTTGCCCTTCATTTCGGAAACGACCCGCTCGAATTTGGTCCTGAACGGCGCGTTTTCTATGTTGTGTATTTCACGCTGTAACCCGACGCCCGCGCTGTACGCGGCAATTCCGCCCCTCTTTGTACCGAGGTGCGAGTGGTAATCGGTTCCTATAAATACGTCGAAAACCGCGTCGTGCTTTTTGACTGCGCCGAAAAATCCGCCCATAAATTATTATTCTCCCGTAAGACGTTTGAAAACTTCTTTGTATGCGTCCTCAACGCCGCCGAGATCCCTTCTGAACCTGTCTTTATCGAGGCTGACGTGCTTTGTGGTATCCCACGTGCCCGCTTCCCAGAAACGGCAGGTGTCGGGCGAAATTTCGTCGGCAAGCAAGATCTGTCCTTTGAACCTGCCGAATTCGAGCTTAAAGTCGATAAGGTCGATATTGAGCTGTTTGAAGAATTCGATCATGGCGTCGTTTACCGCAAACGCCATTTTCTTTATGGTATCGATCTCCTGCGCCGTTGCAAGACCAAGCGCGAGGGCGTGATAATCGTTTATAAGAGGGTCGCCCAGCTCGTCGTTCTTATACGAAAATTCTATCGTGGGAGCGGAGAATTTGGTGCCCTCGGGAACGCCGTAACGCTTGGAGAAACTTCCCGCGGCTACGTTCCTTATTATAACTTCGAGCGGAACTATCTGCACTTTCTTTACCACGGTATCTCTGTCGCTGAGCTGTTCTACGAAATGGGTGGGTATGCCCTTCTTTTCGAGCATAGCCATCATCATATTGCTCATCTTGTTGTTGATAACGCCCTTGCCCGAAATTGTACCCTTTTTAAGACCGTTGAACGCGGTCGCGTCGTCTTTGTACGACACTATAACATAGTCGGGGTTTTCGGTAGCAAACACTTTTTTTGCCTTACCTTCGTAAAGCTGTTCCTTTTTCTGCATGAGATTTCTCCTTGTTTTTTATAAAGTTTTCCGTAAATTACGGCGATTTGTCGAAATTTTAAAACCCGCAGAGTAGTCTGCGGGTATGGTTCACGACTGCGCGATTTCGCTTTGAAGCGCAAGATCGTCAGAGTTGATTTTTTCTCTCATTTTCTGCTTGTATTCTTTGAGCCTTTCGGATATTTCGGGATATTTTATTCCGAGTATCTGCAAGGCAAGAAGCCCCGCGTTCTCCCCGCCGTTCACGCCGACGGTGGCGACGGGTATTCCCGAAGGCATCTGTACTATCGAAAGCAGACTGTCAAGCCCGCCCATCATGTCGGTTTTTACGGGCAAACCTATCACGGGCAGAACCGTGTACGCGGCTATCACCCCGCCGAGGTGCGCGGCTTTCCCCGCGGCGCAGATTATCGCCTCGAACCCCTTATCCTGCGCGTCCTTTGCAAATTCGTGCGCTTCGTCGGGAGTGCGGTGCGCCGAAATTACCCTTGTTTCCACTTCGACCCCAAAATCTTTCAAAACGGTCACCGCGGGTTTTACTACGGGAAAATCGGACTTACTACCCATTAAAATTGCTACCTTAGGCATATACATCTCCGTATTTTTAAGCGTTTTTGAACGCATACTTTTTATATGGTATTGCTGTATATAATCTTCGGGGTATATATACTTGCCGTCAACTTTTACGCCGTTATGCTGTTAAAATCCCAACGCGACGAATACGGCGACAGCGAATCCCCGAAAACGGGCGACGGCAAACTTATTCTTACCGCCATATTGGGCGGGGCGGTCGCCATTTACGTGAGTATGTTCATTATGAAATACCGCCTTAAAAACGCGCTGTTTATGATACTCATGCCCGTTATCGGGGTGCTCAATATCTACTTCTTTGTGGCGGCGTTCCGCTCGGGGTTTCCCTTTATCGCTGTTTGACACAACATTTATAAAATATATTTTGATTATATCACAATATATAGTGAATGAAAAACGTTTGAAAGCGACTTTTTAAAAATTTAAACGACAAAATTTTACCAAAAACACTTTCAAACGTTTGACAAATCAAAATTGACCGTTATATACCCCCTGAAAAGGGCTTTTTTTGAACCTTGATTTTAATTATCCGTAATGTTCGGCAGAGCGCGCCGAACTTTAAGGGCAAAGCAAATTGTTATATAAGGAACGCGCAAATTATTTTATACTGAACGCGCAAACGTTCTGCGGCTTATATTAACGAGCAAGCCGTCCGCTTTTAAGGCGGACGGCTTATAAATTACTTATTCGGATTTAGACTGAGCTTTTAAGAGGTCGCGTATTTCGACAAGGAGCTGCTGCTCGCTTTCGGGAGCGTTGGCGGCTTCCTCTTCGGCGGCTTTCTTTGCCGCTTCTTCCTCTTCGGCTTTGCGCGCGGCGGCTGCCGCAAGTATCTCGTCAGAAGTCTTGCCCTCGGCTTTGAGCTTTTTGACCTCTTCCTTTGTAAGGGGAGCATACTTAGCCTTTTGCTTTGCCGCGCCCTCGTTCAGGTTATTGATGAGCTTGACGATGAGGAACACAACAAGGGCTATGAGTATGAAGTTGATTATAGCCGTTATGAACGCGCCCCAATCGATGTAAATGGAGCTTGTCAGATCGATAGTGTTGGTAACGTTGCCCAGCTCGTCTACCGCATACACTTTGTTGAGGTAAGTGTAGATCTCTTCAAGTCCCTTGCCGCCCGTAATCATGAGCAGTACCCAATTGATTATAGGCATAAGAATGTTGTTGGTCAACGCGGTGACGATCGCGCTGAACGCGCCGCCGATTATAACGCCGACAGCAAGGTCGATGACGTTTCCGCGCTGAATAAACTTTTTGAATTCGCCAAAAAATTTTCTCATAGAGTTTCTCCTTGTTTTTTACAATAACAATTATAAATTTTAGATAATTCGTTGTCAAGCAAATAACAAGTTTATTTGAGCAGGAATTCTCCGAGTTTTCTCCTTAAATCAAGCGAATCCTCGAAAGAACGCGGCAAATCGCCCGAGGCTTCCATATCGAAAGTTATTTTTCCGTTCTCCAGCACGAGTATGCGGTTCGAAAGGGTAACGGCTTCGTCGGGGTCGTGCGTCACAAAAAGCACGGTTCTTTTATCCCTCTTCCATATATCGGTAAACAGCTCGTACATGCTCCGTTTGAGTTTTACGTCGAGCGAAGAAAAGGGTTCGTCCATGAGCATTATATCGCTTTCGAAGAGGAACGCGCGGGCGATGGCGACCCTTTGCGCCTCACCCCCCGAAAGGTGAACGGGGTAACTTTGGGCTTTACCCGAAAGCCCCGTTACCGAAAGCATTTCGTTTATCCTTGCGCCGTCCGCGCACACGAGCGCGAGGTTTTTGTAAACCGTGAGGTTGGGCACGAGCGTGGGCGACTGGAAGATATACGAACACCTCAGCGGGGGAACTTCGCCCTTAAACGGCGTAAGATTTGCCAACACGTTCAAAAGGGTCGTTTTTCCGCTTCCGCTTGCGCCCATAAGGCAGGTTATTACCCCTTCGCCGAGGGTCAGATCAAAATCTTTGTAAATAGACTTTTCGCCGTAGCTTTTGGAAAGGTTTTTGATCTCTATCAACTATCCCCCTCCTTTGCCGTCCACTTGCGTGTTACGCGGCTTATCTGCGAAAATACGGCGTTGACCGCAAGCCCCGCCAGAACGGCGATTATTGTGAGCGCGGCAAGACGGGGCATCATCAAATACAGCCTTGAAACCTGCATCATTCCGCCGAGGCTTTTTGCCGTGTTTGCAAGAACTTCGGCGGAGATCATTATTTTAAGCCCGAGCGAAATGTCCGCGCCCGTCTGCAAAAGGACGTTGGGGGTTATCATGGGAAGATAAATTGCGAATATCGCCCTCTTTGAGGGAACTTTGTACACCTTTACCATTTGCCTTACGCCCGTATCTATGCCGTCGATAGCCGCGGTGAGGCGAGCGTGGATCATGGGGAACAGCACGAGCGTCGTAACAGCGACGGGCGCGATCCGCGGGTTCGTCCACAACAGCAGTATCAAAATGACCGCAAGCGTCGGCAGTGTTCTGAAAAATATCATAAAGGGCATTATGAACGCCTTTGCCGACTTTGAAAGCGCGCAGGGCACGGCGAGCGCGGCGGCGAGCAAAAACGAAATGAAAAACGCCAGCAGCGTGCGCCAAAAAGTATTTCCGAACGCAAGCCAGAATGAACCGCTCGCAAAACAGTCGTTCCACATACTTACAAAAGTATCCTGAAACGACGGTATGACGTATTCGTTCCGCACGCAGTAATAGGCGATTATCCATACTATCCACATGCAGACTATCGCGAAAACCGAAATTATGAAATTTATCCTGCGTTCGGTGAAAAACTTTTTCATTACTGTTGCGCGGGGTCGGAGTAAGTTATTCCGTATTTTTTCAAAATGAGTTTGAAGGTAAGCCCGGGAACGGCGGCAAGGTTGACGACCCCCACCGTTTTGCCTTTAAGCGTTGAAATGTTGTCCGCCGTTATCTGCTCGTTGGTCTTTGCCGAAAGAATAAAGAGGTTGCCGTGCGTTACCGTGCCGAGCATCTTATATTTTGCGCCCGTTCCCAACAAATTTGCCGCAAGGTTGACGGGAAGTATACATATGTCCGCGGCGGGTGTTTCGCCCGTGACCTTTGTCTGAATGGTCTGCGCGTCTACTATTTCATAATAAATGTCGGTCGCAACGTCCGAGGTATCGACCGCTCCCGCCATAAGTCCCGCAAGGGCAAGCGCGGGCGCGCCGTCGGGGGCGAATACCTTTATCCCGCTCAGCGCGCTTTCGGTCTGGGGCAGGCTTCCGTTCCAGAAAAAGCTGTCGGCGGGGGAATCGTTTACGGCGGGTTGAACGGCTTTAAGTTCGGTGAGGAACGACTTGGTTTCGTCCTTGCACTCGTTTGCCGCAACAAAGTCGATGCCGCAGTGCGCTATCACTTCTTTGGTCAAGTTGTTATTGTTGAAAGTACCGCTCATTTCGGGGGTAAGGTGCGACGTTACCGCGCCGACTATATCGGATATTGAAGTCGAGGCGTTCGCAAGCCATTCGGCGTTTTCGGTCAAAGCGGCGGCAAAGTGACTTAAAGCGTCGCTTTCGAAAAGCGCGTTTTTTGCGACCACTACCGCCTGCGGATAGCCGTTATCGCCGCCGTAGAGCTGTTGCAGATCGCCCACGAACTCAAAGCCCGCCGCCTTTTTGCGCGCGCTCGCCGCCGGTTCGGGAACTACAAAGTAGTCCACGTCGTCGCGCGCAACGACGTCCGCGCCCGACGACAACGCCATTAAATTTACCGCGCTCTCGTCGGGGGCAGGATCGCACGCGGCGAAGCCGAACGCCATTACGACCGACAACGCCGTAATTAAAACAATAGCCGAAAGTTTCTTCATATTTGCTCCTTTTCGGTATCGGGAAACCGCGCTTCGGTCTCCTTTTACCTCAAAAATTTTTTTTGCTTTTTTAAAGTTTTGACGTCAGCGTTTTTGCGGTAACGCCGTCGAGCTGACCGATTTTGCCCGTTATGGTGTTGATTATCTCCAACGGCGCGTCGACGGCAACGCTGATTATGAACACCGATTTTTCTCTGTACGGTATTCCCATTCTGCCTATCACGTAGTCGCCGAACTCCGAAAGCACGGCGTTTATTTTCGGGCTTGCGCTTCGGCTTTCGGCAATAACGCTTATCACGGCTATTCTTTTTTCCATAAAAAAATCCCCCTTTTTGAGAGGGAAAGGCAAAAAAACGCTCCGCAAAATGCGCGGCACGGTTATTAAGCCCTTCGACCTCAGACCTTTCTTCGGATTCAGGTTACACCTATTTTAATCTTTTTTGGCAAAAATTGCAACTTTTTGAATATGCGTTTTTATTCTTCGCATACTGTTTATATGAAAAAGTTTATGATCTTCGGCGCAGGCGCGCTTGCTCTTTCGGTTATATTCGGCGCGGGCTGGGCTTCGGGAACGCTCACCCCCGAAAACGCGGACGCTCCCGCCCGCACAAATATCGAACGTTTTGACGACAACGGCGAACATTGCGGCAACAGCGACCGCGGCGACGCAAACAACGGACACGGCGGCGACAACGGACATGGCGGCGACGGCTATGGCGTGGAATTCGGGATAATGCTTCCCAAAATGCCCACACCGCCGCGCGTGCGCCGATAATAGCAGATAATATTCGATAATGAAATAAACGCCCCGCGGCGGATCGTATCCGCCGCGGGGCTTACATATTAACGCTTATTTTTATTATAGTTTATGAGACACCCCGAAAGAATTATATTCTTCTCTTCGGGAGTGAGCAGACCTATGTCGAAGGTTATGTTTTTGACCTTGCCGCCCGAAATAAGTCTGGCGGGAATGGCGGGGCTGTCGGTCTTTATAAGGCTGTCGATATGCGCGATATAGATATAATCGCCCACCGAAAATTCGAAGTTACGGCAAAGCAGGGGCAACATTCCCCAATTTATCAAGTTCGAACGGTAGCGTTTTGTGGCGTATTCGCACGCGATATTGGCTATGCCGCCCAGCACTCTCTGGCACGAAGCCGCCTGTTCGCGGGCAGAACCGTCGCCCGGCTTGCGGGCAACCACAACGCTTCCCAAAAGGGTGTTGCCGTCGACCTCTATCCCCACTTCGTCCAAAACTTCCCGAGGGAGTTTTCCGCTTTCGCGGCGGTTCTTTTCGGCTTCGAGAACGGCTTTCGCTCTGCCGACGTAGCTCGGGTCTTTGCGCGAGAGCGCGAACTCCGAAAGCCTTAAAGGATTGGAGCGGTACGAGGAAGTTTCACCCGACGGAATAAGCTCGTCAGTGGTGGTGACGGGGTCGTTTAGAACCGATACGACTTTCATAAGTACGTTTTCGGTCAGGGGTATCTGCTCGGGCCAATCGGCAATGTTAACGCCGTATATAAGCTCCTCTTCGGGCTTTGGATTCCCCGCGCCCCTGTACACTCTGTTGGCGTAAATTGCGCCGTCGAAGAAATATTTTTTGATTTTGCGCGTGTATTCGAATTGGGTCGCGGGGGTGAGCACGCCGCCGTTTGCCGACGTTGCGGCTATCGAGCGCGCGTCCATCAACGCGACTGCGGAGAGCTGTCCCTCGGCGGGTTTGCTCCCCTCTCTGTTTTCAAAGTTGCGGGTGGTGTGCCTTATGGAAAGGCAGTTGTTTGCGGGGGTGTCGCCCGCGCCGAAGCAAGGACCGCAGAACGCAGTTTTTACTATCGCGCCCGACGTCATGAGCGAGGAAATATAGCCGTTGTCGGCAAGACACTTGTAGACGGGCTGGCTCTGCGGATAGACGCTGAGCGAAAAGCCGCCGTTGCCGCACGATCTTCCGCCGAGAATTTCCGCCGCCTCGGCGATATTTTCGTAACTTCCGCCCGCGCAGCCCGCGATGACCGCCTGATCCACATAGAACTTCCCGTCGCGGAATTTATCGCGCAGACTGAACGACGGGCTTTTGAGCAGTTTGTTGCCCTCGCGCTCGGTTTCGGCAAGGATATCTTCGGCGTTCTCCAAAAACTCCCTTATCGAAAATGCGTTCGAGGGGTGGAAAGGCAGGGCTATCATCGGTTCTATACGCGAAAGGTCTATGACGACCGCGCCGCTGTAATATGCGGGATCTGCGGGGTGAAGTTCTTTAAAATCGCCCTCTCTGCCATGGATTTTGAAAAATTCGCGCGTTTTTCCGTCAGTCTCCCAAATGCTCGAAAGACAAGCCGTTTCGGTCGTCATAACGTCTATGCCGCACCTGAAATCCATGGAAAGATTGGCGATTCCCGGTCCTATAAATTCAAGCACTTTGTTTTTTACAAAGCCTTTTTTGAATACCGCGCCTATAAGAGCTATGGCGACGTCGTGCGGTCCTACTCCTTTTTTGGGCTTGCCTTTAAGATACACAGCGATTATTTCGGGCATATCTATGTCGTAAGTCTGCCCGAGGAGCTGTTTGACGAGTTCGGGTCCGCCCTCGCCTATCGCCATGGTTCCCAACGCGCCGTAACGCGTGTGGCTGTCGGAACCGAGTATCATCGCCCCGCACTTTGCTTCGGTTTCGCGCATGTATTGGTGAATGACCGCAAGGTGAGGCGGAACAAAATTCCCGCCGTACTTTTTTGCGGCGGACAGCCCGAATAAGTGGTCGTCCTCGTTTATGGTTCCCCCCACTGCGCAAAGCGAGTTGTGGCAGTTTGTAAGGGTGTAAGGTACGGGAAATTGCTTCAACCCCGACGCCTTAGCCGTTTGAATTATTCCCACATAAGTTATATCGTGCGAGGCGAGAGCGTCGAACCTGATTTTAAGCCCCTTGCCCTCTCCGCCGTTGTGGGCGGTGAGAACCGAGTAAGCCATAGTTCCCTTAATTGCCCTCTGTTTTTTGCTCTCTACCATAAAAGCGGCACTCTCCTTTAAGAGAGTACCCTCGGTATAATAGACTCCGCCTTTTATAAGTTTGATCATCAGTGCGCTCCAACCTTAATATTTTATATTTCGGGCAAAACCGTGTAGGTTTTTATTTTACTACATTCCTAATTTTTTTTCAATAAAAAGTACAACATTTTTATAATAAGTAAAAATTTTGTTGCATTTTTTCGCCCGCTAACGTATAATTACGCTATGAAAATTTATAAATTCAGGTTTTCGAAATTGATCACGGCGTTCATCTACGCGGGGTTGGCTCTTGCCGTCGCCGCGTTCGGGGTGAACCTTTACTTTGCAATAACAAGGGGTTTGAACGGCGCGGTTCACCCCTTTTATCCCATTTTGCAGTATACGCTGATGGGGATCGTATCGGTTGCGCTGTTCGTTATTTTAATCAGTCTTATATTATCTTCATACTACGCCGTCGACGGCAAAACGCTCAAAACGAGCTTCGGGATAATTAAAAGCAAGTACGACCTTGAAAAGGTTGAAAGCATAATTTTGGACAGAGAGACAAACAAGCTCTCCATTCACTTCGACGACGGGGCGTTTATAGTAATTGTGGTGAAGCCCGAATGGTACGACGATTTTGTCGAAGCCGTATTAAGAGCCAACCCCAAAATCGACTACGCCGTCAAGTCCAAGGAAAACACCCCCGACGACGACCAAAAAAAATAATTTTTACAGGGTGTGAGAATGTTTTTAAGCTGTTAAAAAAGCCGCGCGGAGCGCGGCTTTTTTTGCTTTATCAAACCCTTACTCAATTTTCAATTTAACTCAAACTTTCGGGATAGTTTTAACTTTTATTTGTTCTGTACGGTTTGGGTTTTTTGCGGACGGAGGTGCGGTGCTCCTCGCCCATTAAAAGGCGGAAAATGTTTTTGCGGTGGGCGACCCAAGTCAACAGATTTATAACGAACAATATGACAAAAATGCTAATTGCCCAGCCGTCGGAAACGCACGTGGAATACCTCACAAAAAACAGCGTTCCCTGCCATACCGAAAGCAGACTTACCCCCAAAAGCGAGCCCATGCTTCCCATTTCGGAAAAAATTATATAGGCGAGCACGCCCGCAAGGAGCACGACGGCGATGGGGAAATACCACCACTGTTCGCACGGGAGCGCAAAGGCGAAAAGCCCCATGGTCGAGGCTATCCCCTTACCCCCTTTGAACTTCATTGTGACGGGAAAAATGTGTCCGATTATTACGAACAGTCCGAAGAAATAGCGCACGAAGTCCGCGACGAGCACGGGGGAATTTTCAAACACATAGTCCTTGAAAATTATCCAGCCTATAACGGCGGGCAAACCGCCCTTTATTACGTCGCAAAAGAAGTTTATCGCGCCTATTTTAAGTCCGAAAGTGCGCGTCATGTTCATAGTGCCGGGGTTGCCGCTGCCCTCTTCCCTTATGTCCTTTTTCTTTATATGGGAAATGAGCACGGCAAAGTTGAAGCAACCTATAAAATAACATACGACTGCGCCGAGCAAAAACCAATACCAACTTTGAGATAGAGCAAGAGTTTTCATTTATCGCTCTTCTCCTTTACCGTAATTCTTACGGGCGTTCCCGAAAAATCAAAGTTCTTCCTTATAGTGTTTTCGAGAAAACGCTCGTATGAAAAATGCAGAAGATCGGCGGAGTTCACGAACAGCACGAACGTGGGCGGAGCTACCGAAACCTGTGAAGAATAAAAGACTTTAAGCCGTCTGCCGTTGTAGGACGGGGGTTCGTTTACTCTGACCGCCTGCGATATCAAATCGTTGAGCGCGCCCGTGGAAATGCGGAAATTGGCGTGCGCGACGACCTCGTCGACAAGGTTCAAAATTCTTTCGGTCCGCTGACCCGTTTTCGCGGAGACATACACCGACTTGAAGTAGTCCATGAACTTCAAATCCTCGGCGAGCTTCTTTTCGAAGTCGTTTATCGTGTTCGAATCCTTTTCTATAAGATCCCACTTGTTCATAACGATGAGCGAGGGCTTGCCCTGCTCGTGGACGTAACCTATGATTTTCGTGTCCTGCTCGGTAAGCCCCTCGGCGCAGTCCACCACCAAAAGGCAGACGTCGGCTCGGCGCACGGCTTCGAACGCGCGCATTACCGAGTAATACTCCACGTCGTCCTCTACCTTGCTCTTGCGGCGTATACCCGCCGTATCGATTATAGTGTAGGCTTTGCCGTTATAAGTGAATTTTGTATCGATAGCGTCGCGCGTCGTTCCCGCAATATCGGTGACTATCGAACGCTCGAAGCCCAAAAGCCTGTTCACAAGGCTACTCTTGCCCGCGTTGGGTTTGCCGACGACGGCTATTTTTACGCTGTCGTCCTCTTCTGCTCCAACGCTGTCGAACGCGGCGACCGCCTCGTCGAGCACGTCGCCTATGCCCGTTCCGTGCTCTGCGGAAACGGCGTAGGGTTCTCCCAAACCGAGGGAATAAAATTCGTAAATTTTATCTTCGGAATACTCGTCGATCTTGTTCACCACAAGTATTACGGGCTTTTTGGAACGCCTGAGCATATCCGCGACGTCGTAGTCGGAAGAGGTCAACCCCTCTCTGCCATCGACGAAGAATAAAATGACCTGAGCCGTTTCTATGGCAACCTCGGCTTGTTTTTTGATTTCGCGCCACATAGTATCTTCCGACCGCATCTCGATGCCGCCGGTGTCGACCAATGTAAAGGACTTCCCCCGCCATTCCGCGTCGGCGTACAGTCTGTCGCGCGTAACGCCGGGGCGATCCTCGGTTATTGAAATTTTCCTGCCCGCTACCTTATTGAAAAAGGTGCTCTTGCCGACGTTCGGTCTGCCGACGACGGCTATCAAAGGATTTGCCATAGTTCACAAAAAATCACATTAAATTGGGAATAACGTTGAACACGATGCCGAGCGCGAACACTATCATCGCTATCCAATAAAACACCTTCCAGCCCTTGGACTTGCCGCGTACATAGCCGTGCGCGGGAAGCCCTATCGCAATGACCAGCGCGATATTACCCAAAAATACCAATATGCCGCACACGCGGGTGAGCGCGTCGCCCGTCGCGCCGTCGAGCATATTAAGAGCTTTTTGCACAAGCGCGATAATACCGCTGCAAATGTACATAACAGCCGAGATGGCAACGCTCCAAAACGCACAGAACTTTGTTAAATCGGTCCTCTGTTTTGCTTCCGTCGATTTTTTCTTTGCCATAATATTCTCCTTTATTTCAACGCTTTGCGGCGTTTTTATCTTAATGCTTTGCAGCGTTTCGATCCGAGTTAAGTTTTACGGGTCGAACCGAAAACGTATGAGCGCATTATTTTTGAACCCGAATGCCCGAGTGAACGATCGCGCTTTTACGGTTCACACTATAACGCTTTGACATTGTAACGGGTTCGCGCTTTAATTTTTCAACCCTCGTTTTCGGTGAGTTTTGAAAGAACTTTTGTAAAGTAATCGGGCAAAGGCGCTTCGAACGTCATTTCCTCGCCCGTCGTCGGGTGCGTGAACGTGAGCCGCCACGCGTGCAAAAGCTGACCCGCAAGGTTGAACTTTTGCTTTTTTATGCCGTAGGTCGCGTCGCCCACAACGGGGTGACCGAGGTAGCGGGCGTGCACGCGTATCTGATGAGTTCTGCCCGTGTGCAGATCGAATCGGCACAGCGTGTAGCCCTCGGCGTAGGTTTTGAGCACGGCGTAGTCGGTTATGGCTATCTTGCCCCTTTCGGGTTCTACCACCGCCATTTTGACTCGATTTTTGGGATCGCGCCCTATATAAGTCGTCACCGTGCCGCTTGCGGGCTTCAAAATGCCCTCTAAAAGGGCGATATAGGTTCTTCGGCAAGTCTTTTTTTCTATCTGCGAAGAAAGGCTGAGGTGCGCCGCGTCGTTCTTTGCAACGACCAAAAGCCCCGAAGTATCCTTATCAATGCGGTGAACTATGCCCGGGCGGATAACGCCGTTAATGCCGCTCAGACTTTCCAGATTATACAAAAGCGCGTTGACGAGCGTGCCCTCGTAGTTGCCGTTGCCCGCATGGACGGTCATTCCCTGCGGCTTGTTGATAACGGCTAAGTCGCCGTCCTCGTAAACTATATCGAGCGGAATATCCTCGGGCTTTGCCTCGCACGCGACGGCTTCGGGCAGTTTTACCTTTATCACGTCGCCCCGCTTTACGGGCGCGGCGGACTTTGCCGCTTTGCCGTTGATTTCAACCAAACCGCCGTCGAACAGCTTTTTCACGGACGAGCGCGTGCGGTCCGCAAGCGCGCCGCTGACCGCAATGTCTGCGCGTTTATAGTCGCTTTCGGCGGTAAAAATCAGCTCTTCCATATTGCCGCCGAGTCACTCCGAACCGTCGGCGTTGCCGTTCGTGCCGTTGCCCGCGTTGTCGTTCGTTTCGCCGTTTGCGCTGTTGATATCGCCGCCGTCTTTGCTGCTTTGGGGAACGGCGTCGGGCGCAACGCAATCAGAAGTTCCGTCGGGGTTTTCAATCGGCTCGGGGGCAGGTTCGCCGTTAAAATTGTCGTTGAACCCGTCGTCGTCCGATCCTTCCTCCGAGGCGCGGGTTATTCCCTCCTCTTCGTCCTTTTCTGCCTGACGGCGTTTTTTCTGAGCTTCCTGCGCCTTCATAGTGAGCGGAAAAACCGCCCATTCGTTCAAAAAAAGCAAGTCGATCACGGCGAGAGCCGCGCCGATGACTATCCAGAAATCGGCGAGGTTGCAGTAGACAAGACCGCCGTTGAAAAGCATATTCAAACCGATAAAATCGCGCACCTGCAAAAAGGCGCACCTGTCCACGAGGTTGCCGACCGCGCCCGCCGTTACAATGGAAATGGCGACTTTGAGCACGGTGAACCGTTGGGGGACGAAGATAAAGGCAAAAATGAGAATCAACAGCATTATGACGGTCAAGGTTATGAGCACGGGCTGACCGTAGGGGCTGTTGTCGAGGAAGCTGAAAGCGCAGCCGGGGTTGCGGATATTGCCCCAGATTTCGATCCAACCGGGGATTATGCGCAGTTGCCAATTAAACGCCTCTTCAAGACCTTTTGTAACAAGGTCGGCGGTGATGAGCAAAGCGCACACGACAATAAGTATTATGCTTTTGACCCCGAATTGAGGCTTTAATTTGCCTTTTTTCATACCTTTATATGATATATTAACGGCGGGAATTTGTCAAACAAGTAAAAGCAAAATAAAGATAAAATGCTTGTGAAAAAAGTTGAAAAGTTTATGGGGGCGGGCGAGGGGGGAATATTATTTAAAGAAAGCCCCCCTCCCCCTCCGCTTGCGGAGGGGGAGGAATTAAAGGTGGGGGTGGCTATGGATTAAGAATAATTGCGCGCGGGCGTTGAAACGCCCGCGCGCATAAATATTAACACAATTTTTTCTCACCCCATATTAACCATTCCGCCAATTTACGGCTTGCCACCGTTTCCGCTTCCGCCGCCGTTGCCGCCACTTCCGCTTCCGCCGTTTCCGTTATCGGAATTGGGGTCGTAGTCGTCGTAGAAGCCGTCGCTGTCGGACGATTCGGAAGAAGTCGAACGACGGGCGGGACGGGGCTGTTCGGCGGGTGCTTCGGTATGCGCACCGTCGTCGGGGTGCGCCTGCGCGTTCATATGACTCATCGCGGACAACGCCGCCGCAACCGCAACGTCTATCATCTCCTGCGAGTAGGGAAGCTGTGCGGGGGCTTGCCCCTCAACGGGCGTTGCGCCGTCTTGCACCGTTCCTCCCGCAAAGCCTCCCGCGCCGAAGCCGTAGTGCATCATCTGCATTTTCAAAAGCGCGTCGAACTGTCGGTCGCGTTCGAGTTCGCGTTCACGCTGTAACCGCTCGCGGCGGCGATTGTTGAGCGTGGAAATAACCATAAACAGAATTATAATAAGCAACAGCACGGCGACGATCAGAACTATCCACCACCAATTATCACGTAAGAAATTGCCCACGTCTTCGCCGTTGCCAGCAACTCCGCCGCTGCCCTCGGCGTTGCCGCCGCTCATTCCCAACGCGGGAAGGATCGTGCTTTCGCGGGTTATTTCCGCGCCGATAGCGCACTCGGACGTGTTGAAAAGTTTATGGCAAACCGAACATTCCCAATACTGAATGTTTCCCGCCGTGGTCGCCGTGGGTTCAACCGCGGGGTGCTCCACGCCCGTGTGACCCTTTGCCTCGATAGTCACGGGGAACGGTTCGCCGCACACCGTGCAGTTCGCCTCGCCCTCGCCCGCAACGTCGCATGTTGCGGCTTTAATAACGTGCAAATCGGCTTCGTCGTACTGGTGACCTCTGTGCGGGCGCACGGTCGTGGGTATTAAAACCTTTTTGCAAACCGAGCACTCCACGCCCTTGGTGTTGCCGTCGATAAGGCAAGTGGGATCTTTTGCGGGAATGTCGACCTGATCGTGGTCTTGTTCGTCCATATGCGTGCCGCACGCGGTGCACTCGTGCCAATGCGTGTTGCCGTCGCTGTGCCACTCTTCGTCTGCAACGTGATTCGATTTTCCCACATTGCGAACTTCGCTCTTGCCGCAGGCGCACTTATAAATGCGCATGCCGTCCTGCTCGCATGTGGACTGAACTTCCCACGTATCGGTGGGTTGCAGATCGTGCGTATCAAAGCCGCAATCTTCGCCGCAGACCGAACACTTTTGCCAATGTCGGTTGTCGTCGCTGAAATAACTGCCCGCGGGGGTGTGATCGTCCTCGTTGTATCTGCTCCCGCATTTCGAACATTCAAGCCAATGCCCGTCGGCGTCGTGCAAATACTCCGTTGTCGTGGGCGAATGTTGGTCGCACTTCGTAAGCGTGAATGAATAGCGCGTTTGATCGGGCAGATCTATGCTGTCAAGCCCGTCGTAGTTAAAATCGTCCTCAACCGTCGCGCGCACGTATATTGTTGTGTTTTCGGTAAATTCCGTCCAAAGCCCCGTGAAAAGCTGGCTTTCGCGGGCTTCGTCAAGATAATAATCTATCTTCGGCGTGCCGAATTTTGCCGTGGGCTTGGTTTCGTCCGAAGGCGTGCCGCCTATCGCCCAGCCGCGGCGGCGATACTGCCCCGTCCACTCGTTCTTTGCCTTGTGAACGGAGAACTTCTGCTCGTCGGTATTTGCTTTGAAAGTGTAGTTATTGCTGTATTTTTCGGCTTTTGCCGTGTATGTCTCGCCAACGTCGTTCGCTTCGCTCTGCCCGCCCGTTACGGTCAAAGTTTGAGAATCGCCGTTTACGTCTTTGAACGTAGCCGTGGGGCAGTGCTCTTCACCGTCGTAAACCCAACCGAACTCGTCGTCAGTCAACGGGTTGGAATCAGAGGCTTGCGCCTGATATGCTTTCCACTCGTCCTCGTCATCTTTTTTAGGGTTGCCTTTCCACTCCACCTCGACCTCTAAGGGGTCTATCGTGAACTTGGGGCGACCGTTCTTCCACTCGAAGTGGATAAAGTTCTCCTTGCCCGGTTCGATATATCTCACCCACAGATCGTATATGCCCGCGTCCCACTTTGCCGCCGACGAACCGCCGTCGTCGGACGTGTGGAACTCCGTGCCGTCCTTTTTGAAATAGAACCTGAACTTGCTTTTATCGAGCTTATCAAGGCGTTCTTCGCCCGTCTTTTGATCGGTTATGCTGGTAATTGTTATCAGGTCGATAAGATCGGCTTGCGTGTGCGGGGCTGAACCGTAGACCTTGTTAGGAAGCGTAACAGACGCGTCTATTACCAAAGTTTCTGTTGCAATGTGAACCGAAAAATGACCTATTTCCTTTAAATGATGGTTGTTGGCGACGATCTTAAAATAAACGCAGTAACCGCCGGGATCGGAAACGTTCAAATTGGCTTTATTTACGTCGTACTCTTCCCAATTCGGGTCGCTTTCCGAGGGAGTGTTGGCTGTTACATCAAACGAACCGTGCGCGTTTTCGTCGTGCGTTACGACTATGTAGAAGATACGAACCGACTCTTTGTCGTCGTCGGTAGCGGCAGGGCACAGCGAAATGATTTGCCTTGTATCCTTTGAATACTCGCTGTCGGGGAATTTGAGGGCGTGTTTTACGGCGTACTCGTCGGGTGAATCTTTATTGGTCTGATACTCGAAAACATTGTCTATGCCGAACCCGTTGCCCTTACTGAAATCGACCGTTATCTCGGCGGGGGTGATTGTCACCGTCATTGTTCGCTCTTCGGTAGTGTCGGTGTCGTTCCAGCTATGCCCCGTCTGCGGTTCAAAAGTCAGCGTATATGTACCGCTTTCGGTCGCTTTGAATTTACCGCTGTCTTGGTCGAACGTTCCGACTTTTTCCGCCGTTCCGTTACGCTCCGATTTCACAAACTTAACATAGTCAGTCGCAAAATTCTTGAACGTGAACTCCTGCTCCATAGCCGTGTAAACCATCGCGGAATTTTGGGCTTCGGGTACAAACGAGCCTGCGTGCTCTTCCGCAAGTTTAAGATTTAGGTGAAGCGCGGGGCGAAGAGCGTATTCATCTGTTGCCTTCGTTTTGTTAGACCCTGCACCGTTTGCAAGCATAGCGGGAATGAAATCTGTGCCATTATATCCGCTATTTCTCGTCCATGCCGCATTGTCCGACGTTGTGCGTTGATTGAGTGAAGTTCCCCAAATGGTATTGGTAACGTTTGTTTTTGGTGTTGTATCCGCCCAACCGTATTCTTCAACCGACGGAAGCCATAAGGTATCGAACGCCCAGCTCTCGCCGTCGACCCAACCGCGTATTGTATCCATAGCTCCGTCAGCTATCAGTTCTTCGGTGGTTTTCCACTTTTCACCCGCGGCGGCACCGCCGTTGTAAATGTTGAGAGACGAAAGGTCGCTCTGCATATTAGCCGCAACATATGTATTTCTCCCATTTGCAGAATTATGTGCATTAGTGGCTAGCGTACGACTTGCTATCGCGCCTTGGTTAATAAGATAATCAATTAACGAATATGAATTGAAATCGAAATTGCCATTGTGGTCATTGTTTTCAACATAACCATTTCTATTTAAGGTAGGATAACTGCCTGCTGCCGTTTCGGGATAGCCGTACGAAGAACCCGGCAAATTTATATTTTTATCACCTTGATATATCCAACTTTCTTTCTCTTGATATTCGATGAGATAGGGCATATCTAAGTACTTCATAAGACTTTTTTTGCTTGTGCCCGAAAGTTGTTCGTCAGTCATAGTAAAAGGCGCAAAAGGGCTGTCCGTTTGCTGACCGCTTACGGTTTTGGTTGAAGAGAGTTTAACGTTTGTGCTTAAACTGAGCTGAGCGTCTGTAGGCGTACCCCCATTTGCACCCGAGTAAGAAACAACCTGAGTTCCTAAATTGAGAGCGGCTCTGGCGTTACTTACGGAATACATACTTGAAGGATATTTAATTTTATTTGCGGTTTGCGCCCCGTACCAAGTGTTCCACTGAATTTTATCGTATCCCAAAATACGATCCATAAGCCATAAAGTTGCCACGGGGTCGCCGTTGCGATCCTCAGACAGAAAAACGACAGTCCAATTTAGACCGCCGAAATTGATTATCAAATCCCCGCCCGCTTTCGCGCTTATTTCCTTTGCCGTATAACCCGCATACCACTTTCCGGTAGACGTGCTCGCCGCTGTATTTGCAAGTTGTTTTAAGCCGTCGAGGGTCGCGGGCTGACCGCTACCCGTAGTGAGTTTAGTATACAAATCATTTAAGACTGTTGCGTTTATGCCGCCATTGGTTCCCGCAAGGTCAACACCGCCGCCAACGGTCACAGTGCTCGTTGAGGTCATTGCCGAAACGTTTTTGGGAAAAGAAATTAAAGCCGCGCCGAGAACGAGCACAGCCGAAATTAGCGATAATATTAATGATATAACTGACTTTTTGATCTTTTGCATACTTCTCACCGTAATTTAATAAACGACAAAAAAGACTAAACGGGCGAAAATTCGCCCGTTTTATTTAGCTGTTAAATTGATATGGTTGCGCTTTCACCGTGAAAGCGCAACCGCCCGCGGGCGGGTTTTATTATTAAAATCGTTTTCACTATAAATATAGTGTACTGACATTATACAACGTAATTATGAAAATTTCAATACTTTTTTGAAAAAAACTTGCAAATTTATTAATTTTGCCGTTTATTTTTTGTTTCCGCAGTGTTTTTTGGGGGAACAGTAACGCACGCATATTACATAACAATAAAAAAACCTCTTGACAAATTACGACAAGAGGGTTTATACTTACCTTAATATTAATTTTCGAAGCAAGGGGGAATCCTTGCAGGCGGTTGACCTCCCAAGGGGGAAAATGGTGAGAACTATTTTCTTTCAAAGGAGGTGAGGCTTATGACCGAGTTTAGCGAATTAGTATCGCAACTCTGCGAGCTTCTCAAACAGCTTGAGCTGTTGCTCGACGAAGTCGAGTACATAGCCATTAAGCGAACAAAAAAATAACCGCCGATAGTTGACAGTTGACGGTTATTTTTTAATTTAGTCGAGGTCAACCGCTTTGGGTTCCCCTTTGTGATTTTATTTTACGATATTCTTTTTTATTTGTCAAGTGTATTAAGAAAATTTTTTACGCCCGCGAACAGTGCCTTATGTCGCTCCGATAGTATGCGCGCGGGCGCGTTCGCGCCCGCGCGCGAAAAGTGCCATAATGTACTGCGTTATTATTTAGAACACACCCCCTCAGTCCGCGTTCGCGGACAGCTCCCCCTCATAAATGAAGGGGAGCGAATTGTAAAAAAATTATTTCTGTGAAGGGGAGCGAATGGGTACGCGTTTCAAAGTGCCCCGAGCAGACCACGGGGGGTCGAGTGCGAATTTCTCAAAACAGCGGACACCCGCTGTTTTGCCGCACGAGATGAGCTTGCGCATAGTGCAAGGTGCAAGCGGTGACCGAGCGCGGCGGTGCTCCTTACGCCGCGCGAGAACTCTCACTTAATCGCCCGCGCATTAATGCGCGGGTCTCATAGCGTTCGAAATGACAGTGCCTTATATCGCTCCAATAATATTTAAAATGCAATTACGAAGTTTAACGGGAGTAAATCGCGGCGGGGTAAAACCCCGCCGCGCTCTGCTCTTTTCTACTTTACAAAGCCTAAACTTATTAATATCGCTCGGTCGACTCTCGTCATCGTCGTCGGCGGAAGTTCGCCTATCCGCTCTTTCAATCGCCGCTTGTCAAGCGTTCGGATCTGTTCAAGCAGTATCACCGAATCTTTTTGCAGTCCGTACACTGAGGACGGCAGTTCTATGTGCGTCGGCAGTTTCGCCTTGTTTATCTTGCTCGTCACCGCCGCCGCTATAACCGTGGGCGAATATTTGTTCCCCACGTCGTTCTGCACCACGAGCACGGGTCGAACACCCCCCTGCTCGCTGCCTACTACCGGCGATAAGTCGGCATAGTAGAGTTCTCCGCGCTTAACTGTCATATTTACCTCTTTTCGGCAGGGTATACTTTATTATATGTACTGCCCGATAAATATTGTTGACCCGTTGAGCGGGGTTTATACATGTTTGCTTTTTATTGAACCGATTTTATACGAACCGATTTTATCCGAACTTATCTGCGGGGAAGCCTCGCACAATAACGGTTCAGCAAAACAATCAGCCCACAACATTTTTGCCGACTACGCGACGACGCTTGCGAGCGTTGACTCGTACACGTGCGGCAAATACAGGTGGAAAGCGTACTGATTGAGGAAGATAAAGCCGTAGTACAGCACAAAGAACGTAAGCATTACCGCGCCCGCGACCTTGCCGAGGCTTTTTTGCTTACTGCCCACGGTGAAGCCGAAGATCATGAGGGCGGCTATTACAGAAACGCAACCGCCTATCATGGCTTCCATGGTGAAGGGCACTCCCCTTTCGCCCGTGACGAGCGCGCCCACGCCGCCGATGAGCAAGATGTTGGCGATGTTACTGCCGATTATGTTGCCCGTGGCTATGCCTACGTCGCCCTTTCTTGCGGCGGCGACCGAGGTGATGAGTTCGGGCAACGACGTTCCCAAGGCAATGACAGTCATTGCGACGATTTCGGTGGGAATTCCTATGAGTTCCTGCGCGATTACGGTTGCCGAATCAACGACGAGCTGTGCGCCCAACACGACGAACGCAAGCCCGAACACGACTATTACTATCAGGAACCAGACTTTTGACTGCATATTCTCGTAAAAAGCAGAGAGCTTGGCGAAGAATCCGCTCCCTTCCGCGTTCGCCGCGCCCGCCTCGGTCTCTGCGGCGGTCTCTGCGGCGGTCATTGAAACGGCGGTTGCCTGTTCAAGTTGCGCGCGGGACTGCTTTTTTGCGAGGAGAATGTTGTAAACCAGAAATGCAATGTACAAAATTATGAGAATCAAACCGCAATACCACGTCATTGTGCCGTCGAGATAGAACTGACCCTGCGGAGTGAAGCCCACGTTATAGCCGCCCACGAACACGCCCAACAGCAAAAACAGCACGCTGACGAAAATGAGGAACGGCATATCTATCATGCGCGTGGTGCGCTCGGACGGAAGCTTGCATATGAGCGCGGATATGCCGAGAATGAGGAGAATGTTCAAAGCGTTACTGCCGAGAATGTTGCCCATTATAACGTCGCCGCCGCTCGGGTTCGCCGCGTCGACTATGGTGACGGCAAGTTCGGGAGCGGACGTGCCGATCGCAACTACCGTTACGCCGATTATGAACGAGGATATGCGCATTTTTTTTGCAAGTCCCGCCGCTCCGTCGACGAAAAAGTCCGCGCCCTTGACGAGCATCACAAAGCCCAAAAGCAGTAAAATTATGTTAACTGCCCATGTTGCGCCGACGTTTCCGAGAATGACTTTGAAATTCATAGCTTACCTCTTATTCTGTGCTTTTTGCAATATATTTATATATTTTTGGGGTTTGGGGGGTTGTTGTTTGTGTTGGGGGTCGATTGGGGTTGTTGTGGGTTGGGACTTCACAACGTGCGGCGGGACTTTACAACGTGCGGCGGGGTTCGCCCTTTTGGTCAATTCGCCATTTTAATCACTTCGCCCTTTTAATCAAAAAGACTTCCGACTTTAACTTAAAAAAGTTAAGCCGAAAGTCTTGTTTCCGCAAAAAATTGACGGAGGCGGCACCGGGCTGTGAGCCGGTTATGTCGTTGCCGCTCTTGCAACTACTCCCTTTCAACGCACTAATTTTAGCAGAATTTTACGGGGCTGTCAAGCACTTGACGGCAACGTGGAGATTTTTAATTATATCTTTTGCCGTGACGCAGTACTCGGTTTTCTGCCGAGAGGAAAGCTCCGCCGAAACGCCGACGACGTACGAGGCGCACGCGACCGCTTCGAACGCCGAAAGACCGCGGGCGACGTTGCCTGCGGCAAGCCCCGAGAGCATATCTCCGCTGCCGCCCTTTGCGAGAGCGGAATTGCCTCTGTGCAAAATTGCCGTGCGCGCGCCGTCCGAAAGCACGCTCGACGAGCTTTTCAAAAGCAATGTAACGCCGTATTCCGAGGCGAACTCTTCGGCGGTTTTTATGGGATTTTGCAATATATATTGAACTTTTTTGCCCGTAAGGCGCGAAAACTCCTTAATGTGCGGAGTTAAAATCACCGTGCGGTTTTTTTTGCTTTTAAGAACCCCGACGCCGTACCGCGCAAGGCTGTTCAAGCCGTCCGCGTCGATGAGGAGCGTTCCCCCGTAAGTTTGCAACAGACCCTTGATAAGTTCATATAGTTCTTCCGAAACGCTGCAACCCATTCCCACCGCTATGCAGTCGGCGGTTTGGTCGGGTTCGGAATTGTAAATGACCTGCGGGAAACGGGGCGCGAGCACGTCGGCGACCTCGGCGGGAGCGCACAGCTTGACGTAGCCGCAACCCGACTGCAATGCCGTTTGCAGTGAGAGAGCCGCCGCTCCCTTATAAATTTTACTGCCTGCGACGAGTTGCGCCGTGCCGTATGTGCCCTTGTTGGAGTTGCGTTTGCGCTTGGGGTACAGGATCGAAATATCCGAATTTTCGAATATATATTGAACTTTTTGGTCGGGAAGGGTTATTCCTATGTCCTTTACGACCACCTTGCCGCAGTGGTCGGGACCGTCCGAAAGATAGAAGCCCGCTTTGAGTTCGGCGACGGCGACGGTCAAATCTGCCTTTACCGCACAGCCGCAAACCAAGCCGTTGTCGCCGTTTATTCCGCTGGGAATGTCGGCAGAAATTACGAACGCGCCGCAGGCGTTTATTTTGGAAATTGCCTCGGCGAACTCCCCCTCCACATCGCGCGAAAGACCCGTGCCGAAAATACAATCGACAATTATCTCCGCACTGTCGGATATCGTATCGGCATAGCCGCCCGAATAGCGCGACTTTTCGCGGGAGCAGTCGGCGGAGAGCGTTCCGCCCAAGGCGAACACCTCAACGGCGATTCCCCGCCGCAGAAGATCAGAAGCGCACACGTAGCCGTCGCCGCCGTTGTTGCCCGCGCCGCACACGACGAGCACTTGCTTTGCTCCCCTTTCGCGGCATATCTTTTCAACTTCGTCGGCGATAGCCTCGCCCACACGGCGCATAAGCTCTTCGGACGGGACGCCGAGAGCGTCTATGGTGTAGCCGTCGGCACGGCGCATTTGTTCGTTCAAAAGAACCCTTTTCATTGCAATCTGAGCGTGACCTCCCCCGAATTTATCTCGCGAAGTACGCCGCCCGTCGAAACGACGAGCGCGCCCCTCGGCGTTATGTCTTTTGCAATTGCTTCGGTTGTTGTGCCGTCGGCAAAGGTGAGCTTAACTTCGCTTCCCAGCCAATCGATATAGCTCTTGTACTCCTCTGCGCTGTACTCCGTTTGCAGATTTTTAAGAAGTTCGCGCCCGACGGCTTCCAAGGGCGTTTTGCGGCGAGTGAGTTCGAACGCGCTGACGGCTATTTTTTTTAACTCGCCGTGCAAAACGTTGTTGATATTTATCCCCACGCCCACGAGCGAACGGCGGACAAAACCCCCGCTTATGCTGTTTTCGATGAGCGTTCCGCTTATCTTTTTGTCGCCTATGAGCACATCGTTCGCCCAGCGTATGCGCGGTTTGAGGTTCAGACTTTCAAGCGTTCGGCAAACGGCGACGCTGACGTTCATCATTATCGAAAACGCTCTGTCGGCGGGGAGTTCCCCGTAAAAACGCACAAAGGACATATACAGCCCGCCGTCGTCGGAGATAAAGCTCCTGCCCTTTGTGCCCTTGCCCGCCGTCTGCACACGGGCGAAAACCGCCGTGTCTTGGGCGGGGGAAAGCCTTTTGAGGTAGTCGGAAGTCGAATCGACTTCGTTAAGCTCAATTATCTTCATCGTCGACCCCGTATGCGGCGAGCGCGTCTTTTGCAGTTTCATATGAATACCCGCGCGAAAGAAGATATTTGAACGCCTTGTAAAAGACGCTCTTTTCGGCGGGTTTGCCCTTTAAGTACTTTGAAAGAAGTTCGCGGGCGTCGTCGCCGTTTTCTTCGTACTCCGAAAGAGCCTGTTCGATAGCCCCCTTTTCCGCTCCGCGTTTTATAAGATCCTGCTCCATTGCCCGCTTGCCCTTGCCGTGAACGCTCTGCAAGTAGGTCTTGCAATATGTCAGATCGTCGACAAGCCCGTAATAGGCGAGCTTTTCCATAACATAGTCTATGACCGCCTCGGTGTAACCTTTACCCGAAAGAAAGGTTCGCATTTGTCCCGAAGTTTTCATGGAAGCAGAAAGGTGAGTCATAGCCTTATCTACCGCCTGACTCTTTTCGGTTTCGAGCTGTATCTCATCGAGCTGGGATTTTTCGATTTTCATGCCGACTTTAAGGCGGTATTTGATTGCGACTTCGAGTTTTATTCCGCAGTAAAATCTGCCGTCGACATACACGCTGCAACGGTTTTTGTCTTTTATTTGCGGTTCGATTGAGGTTATTTCGGACATATCTTCACTCTTTCGAACATTTTATCACCTATTGCGCATTTTGTCAATTCACGCGTTTGACAATAACTTTTTGCGGTTGTATAATAATAGAAAAATTTTCAGGTGGATAATATGGCGGCAGATATCGATTGGGCTTCGCTCGGGTTCGGATATGTAAAAACGCCCTACCGTTACGTAAGTAACTTTAAGGACGGAAAATGGGACGAGGGCGGACTTACTGAAGATGACAAAGTTGTTATAACCGAGTGCGCGGGCGTGTTGCAATACGCGCAACAGGTTTTTGAGGGGTTGAAGGCGTACACCACCGTCGACGGAAGGATCGTTACTTTCCGCCCCGACCTCAACGCGGAGAGAATGGTTACTTCGGCAAAGAGGCTTGAAATCCCCCCCTTCCCCGCGGAAAGATTTTTGGAAGCCGTGGACGAAGTTGTTTGGGCGAACAGAGACTACGTTCCCCCCTACGGGAGCGGGGCTTCGCTGTACCTTAGACCCTACCTCTTCGGCTCTTCGGCGGTCATTGGCGTAAAACCCGCAAACGAATTTCAGTTCAGGCTTTTCGCAACGCCCGTAGGACCTTATTTTAAGGGCGGAGTGAAGCCCATAACCATACGCGTGAGCGATTTCGACCGCGCCGCTCCCAGAGGAACGGGGCACATTAAAGCCGGGCTAAACTACGCGATGAGCCTGCACGCCATTGTGGACGCCCATAACTGCGGGTTTGACGAAAATATGTACCTCGACCCCGCTTCGCGCACGTTCGTCGAGGAGACGGGCGGGGCGAACTTTTTGTTCGTAACTAAGGACAAGCGCGTTGTTACGCCCCTTTCGGACAGTATTCTGCCCTCTATTACGAGGCGGTCGCTGTGCTATGTTGCCGAAAAATACCTTGGGCTTAAAGTTGAAAACCGCCCCGTGCGACTTGACGAGTTGCAAGACTTTGCCGAGTGCGGGCTTTGCGGAACCGCCGCAGTTATTTCGCCCGTCGGAAAAATCAACGACCACGGCAAGGAGATCGCGTTCCCCTCGGGTATGGAAAAAATGGGCGAAGTTACGCAACAACTTTACGACACGCTCACGGGCATACAATTGGGAAAGATCAAAGCCCCCGACGGCTGGATAAGAGAAATTAAAAAGTAGTTTTATTGCGTAAAGGCGGAGCTTCTGCTCCGCCGTTTTTGTGGGTTAAGGCGGGACTTCTGCTCCGCCGTTTAATTGCGTTTCTTTATTTTCAAATCGGGAAAGGGTGGAAATATTCTCTCTCTTTTTTTATGCTGACTCTGCCGTTGAGGGCGTTTTTAAGACCCGCGTCGAACTCCTCTTCTTCGCGCTTTTTTACGGCAAGTGTGAACTGCGCCCCGCTTGCGTATTCTGAGTTGAGCACTTGCGCATTTCTTTCGGAAAAGTAACGCAACGCCGCGTCTATATCGGGATAGGAAAGCCCGTACACTCCGCGCACGCAGGGTTCGTACATTACCCTTTGAGCCTTTGAAAGGTTTTCGGCGACTGCGCCCGAATAGGCGCGCACAAGCCCGCCCGCGCCCAGCTTGATCCCGCCGAAGTAGCGCGTTACCACGATTGCCGCCTCGAACAGCTTTTGCGCTTTAAGCACTTCGAGCATGGGCATACCCGCCGTGCCCTGCGGTTCGCCGTCGTCGGAAAAGCGCGGAAAGTTGCCGAGGCTGTCGGCGACGTATGCGTAGCAGTTGTGAGTTGCGTCGGGATAGCGCGAACGTATTTCGGAAATGAACGCTTTTGCCTCTTCCTCGCCGCACACGTGCCGCGACGTGGCGATGAATTTAGACTTTTCGATTATTTTTGAGGTTTGACATTCTCCCGAAAGGGAAAGATAACAATTCATTTATTATGCAAACTTTATCTTTATGTGGACTTTTTTGCCCTTGTGGAGCACGTCGCCGTCGTTGACGGGGGCGTTGAAGTCGGTCACTTTTTCGTCGCCTATCGAAACGCCGCCTTGCTGAATGAGCCTGCGCGCCTCGCCGTTGGAAGCGCATATACCCGCCGCGACGAGCACGGGGATTATGGTCTTTGTTTCGACGGCAACGCACTTTTCGGGCATTTCCCCGCCGCCGCCGAACGCCGCCTTTGCCTGAGATTGTGCAAGTTGCGCCTTTTCTTCGCCGTGCACGAGCTTGGTAAGTTCGAACGCAAGTATTTGCTTCTTTTCGTTTATTCGGTCTGCGCTCCACTTCTCCATTTGGCGTATTTCGTCCATGGGGATAAAGGTGAGCATTTTTATGCACTTCATAACGTCGGCGTCGTCGACGTTGCGCCAATACTGATAGAACTCGTAGGGGGAAGTTTTTTCCTCGTCGAGCCATACCGCGCCCTTTGCCGTTTTACCCATTTTTTTGCCCTCGCTGTTCAAAAGCAGGGTTATGGTCATGGCATAGGCGTCTTTGCCCGTCTTTTTGCGGATGAGTTCGGTTCCCGCAAGCATATTGCTCCACTGATCGTCGCCGCCGAACTGCATGTTGCAGCCGTAGTGCTCGTTGAGATACCAAAAATCATAGGACTGCATTATCATGTAGTTGAATTCGAGGAACGAAAGCCCCTTTTCCATGCGCTGTTTGTAGCACTCGGCGCGGAGCATATTATTTACCGAAAAGCACGCGCCCACTTCGCGCAACAGCTCGATATAGTTCAGCTTTAAGAGCCAATCGGCGTTGTTGACTATCATCGCCTTGTCGTCGCCGAATTCGATGAACCGCTCCATTTGCCTTTTGAAGCACTCGCAGTTGTGCTCTATGGTTTCGGGGGAAAGCATGGAGCGCATATCGGTTCTGCCCGTAGGATCGCCTATATAACCCGTTCCGCCGCCGAGCAACACAACGGGCTTGTTGCCCGCCATTTGCAGCCTTTTCATAAGGCAGAGAGCCATAAAGTGCCCCACGTGCAGAGAGTCCGCCGTAGGGTCGAAGCCGATATAAAAGCGCGCCCCGCCGCCGTTTATCAACGATTTGATCTCCTCTTCGTCAGTTACCTGCGCGATAAGTCCGCGCTCTTTGAGTTCGCCGTAAATGTCCATTTGAAATTCTCCGATATATATACAATTAATATATCAAAACGGCGGAAAACTGTCAAGTTAATCGGTGAAAAAATCCTCGCGGCTGAGATTTTCGCGCGCTTTTTCTATCGCGCGCTTTTCGATCCTCGATATGTAGCTCCTTGAAATGCCCAGCTTTTTGGCGACTTCGCGCTGGGGGAGCGGCGCGTCGTCTGCAAGACCGTACCTCATGGAGATTATCGAAAACTCCCTTTCGGTCAGAATTTTCTTCAAAACCGCGACGAATTTTTCGCGCTGGATACTCTTTTCGACCTGCGAAAAAACAGAGTCTTCCTTTTCGGACAAAAGGTCGATGAGCGTGAGTTCGTTGCCGTCTTTGTCCGTTCCAACGGGGTCGGTAAGCGACACGTTGTTCTTGTGCTTTTTGCCCGAGCGCAAGAGCATTAAAATTTCGTTCTCTATGCACCGCGCCGTGTACGTTGCAAGCTGTGTGCCCTTGCCCTCCTGAAAGGTGTTTATCGCCTTTATAAGCCCGATAGAACCTACCGAGAGCAAGTCGTCGGTCTCTGCCGAACCGCTGTATTTTTTGACGATATGCGCGACCAGCCGCATGTTGTGCTTTATCAAAATCTCCTTTGCCTCTTTGTCGCCGCCGCGAGCAAGAGCGAGGTACTTCTTTTCCTCTTCGGGCGAAAGCGGCTTTGGAAATGCGCCCTTATTTTGGACCATTCCCGTAAAGAGGAAAATTTTATCGAACAGCAGACTTATAAAATCAAAAAACATACGCCGTTACCCCTAAAAATTCAGGTATATACAGTGTATGTTTTTGATGGTTTGTACTATTCGCAAAAGGGCGTTTTTTGTCGATCGTTGTTGCCGTGGAACAAACCCGCTTAATTATTCAAGCTCGAACGCGCCCGTGTAGAGCTGATAATATTTGCCCTTTTGGGCTATGAGCTGTTCGTGCGTGCCGCGCTCGATTATTTTGCCGTGTTCGAGAACCATTATCGCGTTGGAGTTTTTGACAGTGGAGAGCCTGTGGGCGATTACGAACACCGTTCTGCCCTCCATGAGTTTATCCATACCGCGCTGAACTATCGCCTCGGTGCGGGTGTCTATCGAGCTGGTGGCTTCGTCGAGGATCATGACGGGAGGATCGGCAACCGCCGCGCGCGCTATCGAAAGGAGCTGACGCTGACCCTGCGAAAGGTTCGCGCCGTTCTGGCGGAGCATGGTGTTATAACCCTCGGGCAACCTTTCGATGAAGTCGCCCGCGCCCGCAAGGACCGCCGCCGCCTTACATTCCTCGTCCGTCGCGTCGAGCCTGCCGTAGCGGATATTCTCCATTACCGTGCCCGTGAAGAGGTTGGTATCCTGCAAAACCATGCCTATCGCGCGCCTTAATTCGCCTTTCTTTATCTTGGTGACGTTTATGCCGTCGTAGCGAATTTTGCCGTCGGCTATGTCGTAAAAGCGCGTAAGCAGGTTGGTTATCGTCGTCTTGCCCGCGCCCGTCGCACCGACGAACGCAACTTTTTGTCCGGGCTTTGCGTAGAGCGAAATGTCGTGAAGCACTATCTTTTCGGGTGAATAGCCGAAGTCGACGTCCTGCATTCTTATGTCGCCCGAAAGCCGCTCGTAGGTGAGCGTGCCGTCTTTGTGGGGGTGTTTCCACGCCCAAATACCCGTGCGTTCGGCGCACTCGGTGAGTTCGCCGTTCACCTCTTTCGCGTTCACCAGAGTTACGTAACCGTCGTCGTCCTCGGGCTTTTCGTCGATGAGCGCAAATATACGCGCCGCACCCGCAAGTCCCATTACGACCGAGTTGACCTGATTGGAGACCTGATTTATGTTGTTGGTAAACTGCCTTGTCGCTTGCAGGAATGCAAGTAAAATGGCAATTCCGCTTGCGATTGTATCGAACTGCATTGAGTTGATGCTCACGTTGGGCACTTTCTGCAATATGAACACACCGCCGATGAGCGCAACGGCTACATACAAAACGTGACCTATGTTGCCGAGTATGGGCATAAGCATGTTGGCGTATGCGTTCGCCTTGGTCGATTGCTCGCAGAGGTAGTCGTTTACCTTGTCGAAATCGGCTTTCGCCTCTTCTTCATGGCAAAACACCTTTACCACCTTTTGACCGTTCATCATCTCTTCGATGAATCCCTCGGTCTTGGCGACGGCGCGCTGTTGCCCCAAAAAGTATTTGCCCGCGCCCCCGCCGACGACTTTGGTTACGAACAGAATTAGCACTATCCCCGCAACGACAATGAGCGTAAGCCACAAACTGTAATATATCATTAAAAACAGCAACGTCACGCACATTACGACCGAAGTCAAAAGCTGTGGCAGCGATTGCGAAATCATCTGCCGCAAGGCGTCGATATCGTTGGTGTAATAGCTCATTATATCGCCGTGGTTGTGGGTGTCGAAGTAGCGTATGGGCAGATCCTGCATGCCGTTGAACATCTGCTCGCGCATTTTTTTGAGGAAGCCCTGCGTTATTATCGCCATCAGCTGTTTGTCTGCCGCACCCGCAACAAGCGAAAATACGTAAAGACCTATGAGCGTGAGCATGGTAACGGTGATGTCGTTGCCGTATAACGCCCAGCTGACCGCTTCGCCCGCCGCCCGCGCGCTCTCCGCCTTTTCGAGCACGGTGTAGATATTCCCCATGAACAGCGCGGGAATAGCCGAAATTATCGCGTTGACAAGAATGAGTATCAGCGTGAAGGTCATCATCTTGGGATAGAACCCGAAAAGTGCCTTCATGGTGCGCATGAACGTGCCCTTGGGAGCTTTAAGACCTCTTTTATTCATCGGCTTCACCTCCCTTGCCGTCGGCTTGTGTCGAAGGATCGTTTTCGGTTTGGTTCGAAGAATCGTTTTCGGTTTGGTTCGAAGAACCGTTTTCGCCTTGGGTCGAAGGATCGTCCTCGACTTTTGCGCCCTTGTTCTGAGTGTTGTACACTTCGGTGTAGATCTCGTTCGTGCCCAACAGCTCCTCGTGCGTGCCTACGGCGTTTATCTTCCCGCCGTCAAGAACTATGATTCTGTCGGCGTCCTCGACCGACGAAGTGCGCTGGGCTATTATTATTTTGGTAGTCGAGGGGATATACTCGCGGAAGCCCTTGCGTATGAGCGCGTCGGTGTGCGTATCGACCGCCGACGTGCTGTCGTCGAGAATGAGTATTCTCGGCTTCTTCAAAAGGGCGCGCGCTATGCAAAGGCGTTGCTTCTGCCCGCCCGAGACGTTAGTGCCCCCCTGCTCTATGTGCGTGTCGTATTTGTCGGGGAAAGTCTGTATGAATTCGTCCGCCTGCGCAAGACGGCAAGCGTCGATGAGTTCCTCGTCGGTGGCGTTCGGGTTGCCCCAACGCAGGTTCTCCTTTATAGAACCCGAAAACAGCTCGTTCTTCTGCAAAACGACCGACACGGCGTTCCTTAAAACTTCAAGGTCGTATTCGCGCACGTCGCGCCCGCCCACTTTAACGGCGCCCTCGGTAACGTCGTACAGCCTCGAAATGAGGTTGACGAGCGAGGTCTTCGAAGAACCCGTCCCGCCTATTATTCCTATCGTTTCGCCCGAGGATATGTGCAGGTCAATGCCTTCGAGCACGTACTTTTCAGCCGTCGAAGAATACTTGAAATTGACGTTCTCGAAGTCTATCGAGCCGTCCTCCACTTCCTTAACGGCGTTCTCGGGGCTTTTTATCGTGGGCTCTTCGGCAAGCACTTCGCAGATACGCCGCGAACTTTCGATAGACATCGTTATCATTGCGAATATCATCGAAAACATCATAAGCGACATAAGTATCTGCATGCCGTACACTATGAGCTGGGAAATGGATTCGGAATTGAGCGTTGCCCCGAAGCCGAGCGGAACGTTCTCCAGAATGAGGTATGAACCGATAAAGAGGACAGCCGAAAGCACTCCGTAAAAGAAGAACTGCATTACAGGGTTGTTCCACGCCAAAATTCTTTCGGCTTTGGTAAAGTCGGTCTGCAATTCGGTCGCGGCTTTATTAAACTTTTTCTTTTCGTAGTCCTCTCTTACGTAGGACTTAACGACGCGTATTCCCGCAACGTTCTCCTGGATCGACTCGTTCAAGTCGTCGTATTTGCGGAAAAGCCGTCTGAAAAGTGGCAAAGTTTTCCACATTATCAAAAACAGTATGAACGCGAGGGGCGGAATTACGCACACGAATATCCACGCAAGGTTGCCGCCCATCACAAACGCCATTACCGCCGAGAATATCATCATTAACGGACTGCGCACGGCAACCCTTATGAGCATCATAAACGACATTTGCACGTTGGTGACGTCGGTCGTCATACGCGTGACGAGCGAGGGCGTTGAGAACTTATCGATATTCTCGAACGAGAAGTCCTGTATTTTGTAATACATATCCTTGCGCAGATTTCTTGCGAACCCCGCCGAAGCCTTTGCGCAAAACAGCCCCGCAAGCGCGCCGCACGCAAGCGAAAGAAGCGACATTATAACGAGGATAAGCGCGTATTGCCCCACACCGAGCGTTTGCCAGGAGCTCCACTCCCCCCACATATTCACGCCGTCTTTGATCGCACCGACAAGCTCGGCGATTACAAAGGGCAAAAGACATTCCAAAATAACTTCGAACGTCACGAATATCGGGGATAAAATCGTGGGTAATTTGTATTCCCTGATAGATTTAGCCAAAGTTTTTATCATCAAATCACCGTCAGACCTTAATAGACACAATTATAGTATTATATTCGTGCAATGTCAAATTACTTGCGCGCGTATAAAGTAAAAATTGTGTGAAAGTGCAGATATTCAACGGCGTGTTTATTATGTTCGGCGAACCGAAAGGCAAGCGATCCTTCCGTCCCCGCTTTACGGTTCAAAAGGCAAAAAACGGCGGAACTTCGGACGTTAAAAAGCGCGGAAAATATGGCGCAAAATATGACACAATATATGGCGCAAAGGGGGCGTGAAAAAGACGTGAAAAAGGCAAACAAAATGTTAAAATTTTTAACAGATTATTGACATAGAAAAAAATTAATACTATAATATAATGTAATAAAAGGTGTACGCTTATGAAATCGGCTAAATTAAGAATTTTATTCTCTGTGATTTGCCTTGTCGCCGCGGTCGCGCTTGCGGCTTTTACGGTGTACGCCTGGTTCACCACCCGCTCCGAAGCCGAAGCCAACCTTTTGGACGGCACGACCACCTCGGGCGACATAACTCAATTTAACGTTAACACCTACTATGCCACCACCCTCGACGGGCACACCTACGCCAAGGGCGAAAAAACCGAAAACATGAAAGACTACACCCCCCGCCCCGTCGGCGCGACGGGTTCGGAAACGGCTATTCTTATCGAACTCGAAATGACATTTTCGGAAGCGCGCGAATACCAACTTTCGGCTGTCGTGCGGCACTCCGATCCTTATCCCGATTGGAACAGCTCTTCTCACGACGAGCAAAGTTTTAATAAGTTTATAGAAAAAAACTATCTTTCGAACGCGGTGACTTTCCGCGACGCCGCACTAAACGGCGACGGACTTTATGAGTGCGACACGCGTGCGACCCTTCACACCTTTTATACAGTCGGCGAGGGCTACGACGGCACTGACGACGATCGGAAGCGGGTGAACAAAATCGACTTCAACCCCATGGAAATAACCGATATTTCCCAAACCAAAACAGTTTACTTTGTAATGGACTATTCGGTCGAATACATTTCGTCACTATACACGATTATGTTGCAGAAGTATCCCGACAACGCTAATTTAAGCACGCAGATACTCTTTTTGCAAGACATAACATTCACCTTGGGGTGAACGGGAGCGCAATATGAAAACCAGGTTGAGAGTTCTCAACTTAATACTTGCGGTCTTCCTCTTCGTATTTGCGGTGGGGAACGTTTTTGCGTGGTTTTCTGCGCTCGACAGAGATCTGTTCCTCGGCGGAGCTTCGGCGGGAGCGTACTTTAAGGGCGGCAAGGGAACACAAGAAGAGCCCTACACCCTTGGCAATTACAGACATTTATATAACCTTGCGTGGTTGCAGAACACGGGGCGTATTCCCGACGGCACGTATTTTGCCCTCGACCCCGACGAACACGGCACGCTTACCATGAAAGACGAAAGCGGCAAGTCGGTCATAGTTCCGCCCATAGGCAACGCCGACAATCCCTTTAACAGCTATTTCGACGGCAAGGGAATGATAATCAGCGGGCTTGTGGTTTCGACAAATAAAGACGTGCTCTACGGCAATGCGGCGAGCGATAGCTATACCTTTTCGAATTCAGTGGGAATGTTCGGAATGACGGGCAAAGATTCCGAAATCAAGAACTTTATACTCGACAACCCCACCGTTGAAGTTGCCGATGAGAGCAAATATGCCGATTCGTCAGACAGCGACCCCGCCGCTATCGGGCTTGCGATAGGTTATATTAACGGAAAAGCCTCGTCGATAGGCGTTATAGGCGGCACGCTTGCCGTGCACAAAACCGGTTATTCCACGCTCAACAGTATTTTGGGAAATATGAGCGACGACATAAAGAACAATCAAAACGTCACGGGCGGCGGAACGCTTGGAACGGGCGGCAGCGGTTCTGCGTTCGGCGCAAGTTTTGACGTGGAAGGTATGCTTGCAAGGTTAAATAATATTTTAGATAACAAGAAATCGTCCACTCCTTCTTGGAGATTACCCGATATAGATGCGACCAATACTAACCCCGTACCTATCAATCTTGAAAAAGTCGCCTTTTCGGTAACGGAAGAATCTACCTATACGGGCGCAAATGCAAAAGAAGTTGTAGCAGATAATAATATAGGCTATTTTTTGGGCAACCAAAACAAAATAGTAACATCAAAAGAACTGCGGTTTGTTGAGCCGTTGACTTTGGAAAACGGCGTATATGTTGATAAAAGCGGAAAAAGTAGCACTGTTCCAAGGTGGTTCTATTCATATACCACCGAGAGTGGTTCATACGATACAATAGCTCAAAGCCCCGCTTTCAGTAACAATGTTTTTAACCCAATTTCGCAAGATGAATTTGATAGTTTGCCTCAAGGAATATTAGATTTACTTGAAGATGTGGACACAAAAAAGCGTTTTACGGGTATTAGATTAAGCCAAACATATAACAACGTAAACACTCCAACTTATAGCAATGATCTCGCTGGTTGGGCTTTCCATGGGCAAATTAATTGGATGGGCACAACTTACGGAAATGGATTTATGTATCCGCACAAAGATGAAAAAGGTAACATTACTTATTATGTTGCGGACGAAAACGGAAACTCTACCGGCGATATGCTTAATGAATACGGGCAAAATATATTATTTTATAACTATACCGGTGGCATTTATTTGCCTAACAATGCAATTTGGTTCAAACCGTCGCGAACAGGAAATATTAAGTTTGTTATGTATGCAACAAATCTCGGCGAGGGTTTTGCTCTTATCAAAATAACGCGAAACAGTGCAACCGCCAAAAATCCTTTTTATACCGACCCAGGAGAGGGTTGGCAATATGGTAACGATATAACTTTTGAACCCATAATAAGAACCAGCTTACCCAACGGGGTACTATTATATTATGAATACGAAGTCTCAACAAAAGATATAGCAAGCGGCAATATCGAGTATATGCTTATGCAATACGGCAACGGTGGCGCAGACTTCTTATACATGGATATAGGTTCAAGTGCGGAAAGCGACAAGTCGGACACCGACCACGCCGACCCTCTGAAAGCAGTGTCGGCTATCGACTTTATCTATGGCGGTGTTACGATTACGCAGAAAGATATTTCAACAGACAATGACACCGTTATACCCGCGGGAAGTTTTGTAATTGAAAATGCGCTGTATAAAGAAACGGGCACAATGATTTCATTGGGCGGCAACGGCGCGCTTGTTTATTACTATCACCGAAACGAAAACGGCGACGTGTTCTCGGTTGGTTATTACGGCGAAGCTCCCGTCGGGTCTGTTGACAGCAAGCATACGCCCGTAAGCGGTCAGCCCGACGTTGTAATCGACAAGAACTACTCCCCCTCCGTTTGGGTTCCGTAATGTGGAAAGAAAAATTATGCGGCGGCGCAGACTGCGCCGCCGCTATTATCAAATATTATCGGAGTAAAAACACGCCGATCCCCACCCTTGTGTTCCCTCCCCCTGTTATTATCCATATTCCCTCCCCTTCCGTTTCGGAGGGGGAGGGCGAGGGTAGGGGTAGCGGGAGTTAGCAAGAGACAAAGAACGAGCGATTTTTTGGTTCGCGTTTCAAAGTGCCCCGAGCAGACCACGGGGTCGAGTGCGGACTTCTCAAAACAGCGGACACCCGCTGTTTTGCCGCACGAGATGAGCTTGCG
>CANRDY010000001.1 GCA_947629515.1 uncultured Clostridia bacterium | reverse complement strand
TATGTCAATCAAATAAGGGCAAAAGGTTTTGGGCAAGGGTTGCGCAAAATGCCGCCTTTGCGAAAAACCTGAAAAAGTTTGCACAAAAGGGTTGACAAATTCATATTAATACATTATAATAGCATAAAAATTAAATAAATTTATAATATTTCAAAGGCATTGAAGAAGAGAAGTAACGCAAAAGTTCGCTTACAGAGAGCGGCGCAAGCTGAAAAGCCGCAGAATGAGTTTGCGCGAATAACACTTCCGAGCCGCAGCCCGAAAGGTTTACCCCCGGTAGGGTGCGCCGAACCGCCCGCGTCAGGGGCAAATAAAGTGATTGCTTTATGTTTTAACGCAGTAAATTAGGTGGCACCGCGGATACTCCGTCCTAAGTTTTTATAACTTAGGGCGTTTTTTTATACCCGAACCCGAAAGTTTTGCGATCCTTCCCCCAACGGTTCGCCCGAAAAAATTTTCCAAGGCTTATAAAAAGCCGTTCGCAAAATTCGGTTCGCCCAAAAAAATCGCGGGCGCGATGAAACAACCCCCCATTAAATCAAAGGCAAAAAACAAAGTAAAAAACTATTGACTTAAACCCTTAAAAGGAGGAAAATATATATGTACAGAACCGACACGACCGACAAGATAGGCGAGAGCCGTTTGGGCGAAGAAGTGACGCTTGCGGGTTGGGCGGAGAACATCCGCGACCACGGCGGCGTGGTGTTTTTGGACATTCGCGACTTCTTCGGCGTAGTGCAGGTGGTAATGCGCAACGCCGCGTTTTCCGAGGGAATTTCGCGCGAGGACTGCATAAGCGTGAGCGGCGTTATAGAGCCGCGCGACGAGCAGACCTACAACCCCAAAATACCCGCGGGCACGGTGGAGCTCAACTGCTCGTCCGTGCGCGTTTTGGGAAAGGTAAAAAGGGCGTTGCCCTTCGAGATAATCTCATCGCGGCAGTCGAGAGAGGACATAAGGCTTAAATACCGCTACCTCGACATGCGCAACCGCAAGGTAAAGAACAACATAGTTTTGCGTGCCGAAGTGTTGAAATTTTTGCGCTCTTTGATGGAAGCCGAGGGCTTCCTCGAAGTGCAGACGCCCATTTTGGGGGCTTCCTCGCCCGAGGGCGCGCGCGACTTCATAATCCCCAGTCGCAAGTTCAAAGGCAAATTCTACGCTCTGCCGCAAGCCCCCCAGCAGTACAAACAGCTGTTAATGGCGGGCGGGATAGACAGATATTATCAGATAGCCCCGTGCTTCCGCGACGAGGACGCCCGCGCCGACCGCTCCCCGGGCGAGTTCTACCAGCTCGACTTCGAAATGGCTTTCGCCACGCAGGAGGACGTTTTGGGCGTGTGCGAAAGGGTGATAAGCTCTGTATTTTCGCGGTTTGCGCCGCGGGCAAAGGTCACCCGTCCGCACTTCCCCGTGTTCACCTATAAACAGGCGATGGAGCAGTTCGGGACCGACAAGCCCGACCTCAGAAACCCCCTTAAAATAATCGACCTTACGGAGTTCTTTTCAAAGTGCTCGTTCGCGCCGTTCAAGGGCGAGGGCATAGCCGTGCGCGCGATAAAGACGAGCGGGCGCATGACCAAGAGCTTCCACGAAAAGATGCTCGCCTTTGCGCGGGGAATCGGAATGGCGGGGCTGGGCTACCTCGAAGTCGAGGGCGGACTTTACAAAGGACCTATCGACAAGTTCATTCCCGTGGAATTAAAGGGCGAACTCAGACGCCTTGCGGGGCTTGAAGAGGGCGATACGATATTCTTCATCGCGGGTACTTCCGCCGCCGAACAGGCGGGAAAGATAAGAAGCGAGCTGGGCGAACGGCTCGGACTTATAAAAAAGGACGAGTTCGCGTTCTGCTTTGTCGACGACTTCCCCATGTACGAAATGTCCGAAGAGGGCGTTCCCGCCTTTATGCACAACCCGTTTTCAGCCCCCAAGGGGGGAATGGACGCGCTTTCGGGCGACCCTTATTCGGTGACAGCCTATCAATACGATCTTGTATGCAACGGGGTGGAACTTGCCTCGGGCGCGGTGAGGAACAACGACCCCGACATAATGATAAAGGCGTTCGGAATAGCCGGATATACCGAAGAGGAAGTAAAGGAGAAGTTCGGCGCGCTCTATTCGGCGTTTTTATACGGAACGCCCCCCCACGCGGGAATGGCTCCCGGCATAGAGCGCATGCTCATGCTCCTTTGCGGGGAAGACAGCATACGCGAAGTGACGGCGTTCCCGCTCGGCTCTTCGGGGCAGGACGCGCTGTTCGGCGCGCCGTCCGCCGTGACCGAGACCCAGCTGAGGGAAGCCCACATAAAGACGAGGTGATAAAATGCACGTTACCGCAGAACAGATAAAAAGGCTTGCAAAGCTCGCCAAGCTCGGCTTCGACGACGACCGCCTTGCCGAACTCGCAAAAGAAATGGAGAGCATAATAGCCTTTGCCGACGAGATAAAGACCGCCCTCGACGGCTTCGAAACGCAGGAGGGAAGCGATATGACCGCCCGTGCGGAAGCCGATAAAATTGCCTGTGCGGAAGCGGAGGGGGAAGAAAGCGACGGGCAAGGCGGCTTTCCGATAAGCGGCGTTCCCCCCGTGCAATACGACCTGCTCCGCGACGACGTTGCGGGGGAGAGCCTTTCCGCCGAAGAGGTCACTTCCAACTCGGCTCAGACCGAGAACGGATATTTCAAAGTGCGGAGGGTGGTGAGATGAGAGATACGATTTTCGAACTTTCGCGCGCGTTGCGCACCAAAAAGATAAGCTCCGTCGAGCTTTGCGAACTCTACTTAAAGGCGATAGAGCGCGAAAACCCCAAACTCAACGCCTACGTGCACGTGTTTTACGACAGCGCGAGAAGGGACGCCGAGCGCGCAGACAGGCTCATAAAAGAGGGCAAGGGCGGTTTGCTCACGGGCATACCCGTCGCCGTAAAGGACAACATTTGCACCGAGGGCGAACTCACAACTTGCTGTTCGGCAATACTCAAGGGCTACAAGCCGCCGTACAGCGCGACGGTTTGGGAAAGACTGCGCGCGCAGGGGGCTGTTATGCTCGGCAAGACCAACATGGACGAGTTCGCCATGGGGTCGTCGTCCGAAAGCTCGGTGTACGGCGCGCCCAAAAACCCGATAGATGCAACGCGCGTTACGGGCGGCTCTTCGGGCGGGTCTGCGGCGGCGGTGTGCGCGCGGCTCGCGCCCTACGCCTTAGGCTCCGATACGGGCGGCTCTGTCCGCCAGCCCGCGGCTTTTTGCGGAACGGTGGGCTTCAAGCCCACCTACGGCGAAGTGTCGCGTTACGGGCTTATCGCCTACGCCTCGTCGCTCGACCAGATAGGACCTTTGACCTCTTCGGTAAAGGACGCCGCCGCCGTCTTTTCGGCAATACGCGGCAAAGACGAAAGGGATATGACTTCCTTCGACGGGGAAAAAGAGCGGGAGTTGGACCCCGACGTAAAGGGGCTTAAAATAGGCATAGCCGAACAATTCTTCGAAGGGCTCGAAGGCGGAGTAAAGGCGTGCGTCGAAAGCGCGGCGAAGAGGTACGAGAGCGCGGGCGCGGAGCTTATAAAAGTAAGCCTGCCCTCTCTCGGCTACACTCTGCCCGTGTATTATATAATAGCCTGCGCCGAGGCTTCGTCAAACCTCGGCAGATACGACGGCATACGCTACGGCTTCCGCGCCGAAAACTATTCCTCGGTCGAGGACATGATAATAAAGACCCGCACGCTCGGCTTCGGCAAAGAGGTGCAAAGGCGGATAATGCTCGGAACGTACGTGCTTTCGAGCGGGTATTTCGACGCGTATTACAAAAAGGCGTGCGCGCTGAGGGAGAGGATAAAGAGCGAATTTTCGCAAATTTTCCAAAAGTGCGACGTGCTTTTAACGCCGTCCTCGCCGATAACGGCGTTCCCCGCGGGGCTTGAACGGCTCAACCCCGCCGAGGCATACCTTGCCGATATCTACACCGTTTCGGCAAACGCGGCGGGACTGCCCGCGATCTCCGTGCCGTGCGGAAGCGACGGCGGACTGCCCGTCGGCTTGCAGATAATGGGCGAAAGGTTTTCGGACTACAAAGTCCTCTCCGCGGCGTACTTCGCGCAGGTCGACGGCATTTGCCCCGACTACGGCGTCAAAGGGGGTGTGGAACTGTGAAGTATTCATTCGTATGCGGAATAGAAACGCACGTCGAGCTTGCCACCGCCACAAAGGTGTTCTGCGGCTGTTCTACGGCGTTCGGCGGCAAACCCAACACAAGATGCTGTCCCGTGTGTACGGGGCAGCCGGGCGCGTTGCCCGTTCTCAACAAAAGGGCGGTCGAATTTGCCGTGCGCGCGGGGCTTGCCTTAAACTGCAAAATAAATTACCTCTCCGCGTTCGACAGAAAGAACTACTCTTACCCCGACCTTCCCAAGGCGTATCAGATATCGCAGTACGCCCTGCCCCTCTGCCGCGACGGCTGGCTCGAACTCGAAAGCGGAAAGAGGATAGGCATCGAGAGGATACACCTCGAAGAGGACGCGGGCAAGCTCGTGCACGAGCGGGGGTCGACCTTTATCGACTACAACCGCGGAGGCGTTCCCCTCATCGAAATAGTGTCTAAGCCCGATCTTGCAAGCCCCGACGAAGCGCGCGAGTACATCGAAAAATTACAGCTCATAATGCGCTACACGGGCGTTTCGGACTGCAAAATGCAGGAGGGGAGCATGCGTTGCGACGTTAATATTTCTGCCCGTCCCGAGGGGAGCGAACTTTTGGGAACGCGCACGGAAATAAAAAATATGAACTCCCCCGCCTTTGCCGAAAGGGCGATGAACTTCGAATTCGGGCGGCAGTGCGAGCTTTTGGAAAGGGGCGAAAGGGTGGAACAGGCTACCATGCGCTACGACGAGAACACGGGCGAGACTACCGTTATGCGCACAAAAGAGGACGCGGACGATTACCGTTACTTTCCCGAACCCGACATACCTCCCGTAGTTTTGGAGCGGGAGTACGTGGAGGGCTTAAAAGAGGGGCTGTGCGAGCTTCCCCTTGCAAAAATGCGCAGATATATTCAAGTTTTGGCTCTTTCGGAGCAGACGGCAAGGCTCATTACAAAGTACCCCAAGGCGTGCGAATTTTTCGAGAGCGCGTTAAAATGCGGCGCGGGCGCAAAGAGGTGCGCAAACCTTATAACGGGCACGGTGTTCGCCTTTCTGGAGAGCGAGGAGAACAAGGAGAAGTTCTCGCTCAAATTCTCCGCGGACGAGTTTGCCGAGCTTGCCATGCTTGCCGACGGCGGGAAGATAAACGACACCGTTGCGCGGGCTACCCTGCAAAAGATGCTTTCGGGCGGCGGGAGCGCAAAGACCTACCTTTCGGGCGAGGACATGCGCGGCGTGGACGAGGGAGAGCTCGAAGAGGTCTGCCGCCGCGCCGTCGGGCAAAACCCGCAGGCGGTCGCCGACTACCTTGCGGGCAAGCAAAAGGCTATCTCCGCGCTGTTCGGCTACGTAAAGCGGGCGACCGCGGGCAAAGCCGACATTCGCCTCGCCGAACAGATCATATTGAAAATAATAGGCGAAAAGTGAGGGCGTCGAATAAAAAACGCGCGGACTTAAAACAAAAATGAAATTGCATATCGATGAACGGGCGGCGGCTTTTTTTCAAAAAGCCGCCGCCCTTTTTACGCCCTTTTTCAAAAAGCCGCCGCCCTTTTTACGCCCGATTTACGTTAAAAAATATTATAATAACGCCCGATTTACGCCCGCACGCGGGGGTAAAGTTACCGTTTGAACGGTTCAAAAGGGACAAGGGGGCATATGCGGGGGCGGGCGGGCATAAGCTATAATGTGCGGGGCGGCGGAGGTTTTTGGCAAATAAACGCCTTTTAACCCCGTAAAAGACAGTTTAAGACATAATTTTTAAGGTATTATCGGAGTAAAGAGTGACAGCGACATTCAGCTTAAAAAGCGCGCTTGCGTGGGCGGCGGCACTGTTAATGGCGGCGGTACTGTGCGTTTCGGCAAGGTTTACGGGGGCTTACGCCGTATATTTTAACGGCACTCCGCGCCTTTTGCCCATCTACTCCACCGAGCGCGACGACAAGACGGTGGCTTTGACTTTCGACTGCGCGTGGGGCGTGGAGCACACGGACGAAATTTTGAAAGGTCTTAAAAACGGCGGGGTGCGGGCGACCTTCTTCATGGTCGAATTCTGGACCGAAAAATACCCCGAGTACGTCAAAAAGATAGACGGCGCGAACTGCGAAATAGGCACGCATTCCGCCACGCACTCCTATATGTCGAAGCAGAACGCCGAGGAGATAAAGATAGAGCTGTCCACTTCGGCGGAGGCAATAGAAAATGTGACGGGCAAGCCCGTCGAGCTATTCCGCGCCCCCTACGGCGACTACGACGACGAGCTTATAAAAACGGCTTCGGAAATGGGCTTTTACACCATTCAGTGGGACGTCGACTCCCTCGATTGGAAGGATCTTTCGGCGACCGACATAGCAATGCGGGTGATAAACGGCGTAAAGAGCGGTTCGATAGTGCTCATGCACAACAACGGTCTGCACACCGCCGAGGCTGTTCCCATCATAATAGAAACGCTCAAAAACAAGGGTTTTGGTTTTTTGCCCGTGGGCGAGCTTATAATGAGGGAAAACTACACCATAGACTCAACGGGCAGACAACAGAGGGCGCAGTAGGTAACGTTCCCCCGCCCGATCGTTCAAAAAACGCGATATATATTGAGAAATACAAATTTTGGAGGCAGATATGAATTACAATACCGAAAAAAACAACAGGGTGTACATTTACGGCGAAATAGCTTCCGAGGCTAAGTTTTCGCACGAGGTCTACGGCGAGGGGTTCTATGAGTTCTTCGTCAAAGTTATGCGCCTTTCGGGGCAGGCGGACGTACTTCCCGTAACCGTCTCCGAGAGAATTATGACCGAGGAGATGAAGCCCGGCGGCACTATATGCGCTCTGGGGCAGTTCCGCAGTTACAACAAGCTCGAAAACGGCAGATCGCGCCTTATGCTCACGGTGTTCGTGCGCGAGCTTCTTTCCGCGCAGGCGGGCAAAAACCCCAACTCAATTGTGCTTTCGGGGTATATATGCAAGCCGCCCGTCTACCGCACGACCCCCTTTAACCGCGAAATAGCCGATCTTCTTATAGCCGTCAACCGCAGTTACAACAAGTCGGACTACATTCCCGCCATAGCGTGGGGGCGGAACGCAAGGTTCGTGCGCAACCTCTCCGTGGGCGACAGAGTTGCGCTGTCGGGCAGAATACAGAGCCGCGAATATCAGAAAAAACAGCCCGACGAGAGCTTTGTAACGATGACGGCTTACGAGGTATCGGTCTCCAAGCTCGCCGCGTTCGACGACGACAGTGAGTTCGACATCGACGAGGAGTTCGACTTATACGCCGCTCCACGCACCGCCGACATGGGCGAACACGGCTGAAACGCCCGAAGCCCGCAAAAAGGGACGTAATTCGCGCTCCTTTCGCCCGTTTAAAAAACAGCTTAAAAACCGCTTGACGGGGCGGGTTTTTTATGATATGATATATCCGTAAACAGCCGCACGGCGGAGCGATATTCGACAAAAGTCGTGGTAATTTTCCCCGAAAATCGGAGATACGTTCCCCAAAAATACGGTTCATATAAATGCGATGAAGCGGAATAGTAACGCAAATTTCTCGGGATACAGAGACGCGCCGCACGGTGCAAGGCGCGCGAAGGGGTTGCGCGAACTCGCCGCGGAGCAGTTGGGGTGAAATCAAGTAGCCGCAAACGGTTCCCCGCCGTACAAAGGGAAGGGCGTGCACGCGCCTTAAAGGCGGAGTTTTCCGCAAAGAAGAGTGGTACAGCGTTTTTACAGGACGCCTCTTTACGGGGGCGACCTTTTTTTATACTCAAAAATTATACTCAAAAATTAAGGTGAACGCCGCGCGCGGCGCGGCTCAGGAGGACAAATGGAAAACTGCAACAAGTACAAAAAAGCCTATTTTATGCCCCCCGAGAGGTGTATGGACTGGGTCGAAAAGGACGCGGTGGAGCGCGCCCCCAAGTGGTGCTCGGTAGACCTTCGCGACGGAAATCAAAGCCTTGTAGAGCCTATGGACGAAAAGACCAAGGTCGAATTTTTCAAGCTCCTGTGCGAGCTGGGGTTCAAGGAGATAGAGGTGGGCTTCCCCGCCGCTTCCGACACGGAGTACTCCTTTATGAGAACGCTCATAGAAGAGGGGCTTATTCCCGACGACGTTACCGTGCAGGTGCTCACTCAGGCGCGCGAACACATAATAAAAAAGACCTTCGAAGCCGTGCGCGGGGCTAAAAACGTCATCGTGCACGTGTACAACTCCACCTCGCTTGCACAGAGAGAGCAAGTATTCAAAAAGAACAAAGAGGAGATAAAGAAGATTGCCGTCGACGGGGCGAAGCTATTGAAAGAGCTGACCGAAGCCGAGGGGGCGGACTACCGCTTCGAGTACTCGCCCGAATCTTTTACGGGCACGGAGCCCGAGTACGCCCTCGAAGTGGTAAACGCCGTGCTCGATATATGGCGTCCCACGCCTCAAAAAAAGGCGATAATCAATCTTCCCGCCACGGTCGAAAACGCCATGCCGCACGTCTACGCCCAGCAGATAGAGTACATGCACAAGCACATGAACTACCGCGACAGCGTTGAAATATCCCTTCACCCCCACAACGACAGAGGCTGCGGCGTCGCCGCCGCCGAAATGGGGCTGTTGGCGGGAGCCGACAGAATAGAGGGCACGCTCTTCGGTAACGGCGAAAGAACGGGCAACGTCGACATCATAACCCTTGCCATGAACATGTTTTCGCAGGGGGTTGACCCCAAGCTCAACTTCGGCAATATGCCCTACGTGTGCTCCATGTACCGCAACTTCACTTCCATGGCGATAAGCCCCCGTCAGCCCTACGCGGGAGAGCTGGTGTTCGCCGCTTTTTCGGGTTCTCATCAGGACGCCATCGCAAAGGGCATGGAGCTGAGGAAGAACCCCTCGGACGTGTGGACGGTTCCCTATCTTCCCATCGACCCCCGCGACGTGGGCAGGGAATACGATTCGGACGTCATTCGCATAAACTCGCAGTCGGGAAAAGGGGGCGTCGGCTACGTTCTCAAACAGAACTTCGGCATAGATATGCCCCGCAAGATGAAAGAGGACATGGGCTACAAGGCGAAAGCCGTTTCGGACAGACTGCACAAAGAGCTTAAAGCCGACGAGCTTTACCGCATTTTCGAGGACGAATTTGTGCGTTCCCGCGCCTTTTTCGACGTTCCCGAATGTCATTTCAGACAGGTCAACGGCATCGAGGCGACGGTCACCGTTTATTCCGACGGCAAGGAGAGCGTTGTAAAGAGCAACGGCAACGGCAGGCTCGACGCCGTTTCGAACGCCCTCAAAAAGTTCCTCAAAACCGACTACGTTTTAACGGGCTACGAACAGCACGCTTTAAGCCAAAGCTCGGCTTCTAAAGCCCTTTCGTACGTCGGCGTGGAGAGCGGCGGCAAGACCTATTGGGGCGCGGGCGTCGACGACGACATTATAAAGAGCAGTTACAAAGCCCTTGTCTCCGCCGTCAATAATCTGTTAAAGGGCTGAACCGATTACAGGCAGAACCGTTCATTTAATTGTTCGTCTTGTTCGGGCTGAACCGATTACAGGCAGAACCGTTCATTTAATTGTTCGTCTTGTTCGGGCTGAACCTTTTAAGAGTTGAACCGATTACAGGCAGAACCGACCGTTAAATTCCGATACATGAACCAACGCAAATGTGACGTTCGGCGGCAAACGGGTTCAAACCAAACAATATCGGGCATAAAGTTGACATTTTTTTGCGGCGGTATTATAATGACAGTATCAACGCGGTTTTAAGAAAGTTGTCCTCGCGTTAAGGCGGGCGCGCTGTGACCGCCCGAAAAAAAGGAGAAAGTAATGCACCCTCAGGCGTTGTTCAGGATAGGAAGCGTCGAAATTTACGCCTACGGCATATGTATGGCGGCGGGGATAATCGCCTGCTTCGTCTTTTTGATGATCGCAATGTGGAAGATGAAGTTCAACGAGGAAGCGACCGACAAGATCCTCATAATCGGCGTTGTGGGAACGGGCTTCGGCATATTCGCCGCCGCGCTCTTTCAAGGGCTTTATAACTTCATCGAGAACCCGCAGGCGGGCTTTTCGCTCAGCGGAATGACCTTTATCGGCGGGCTTATCGGCGGCGTAGTCAGCTTTTTGGGCGTGTATTGGCTGTATATCTACCTCATCGCCCCCCGCACAAAGATAAAACTCTTGCAGAACCATATGAACGCGACCCTCACCGACGCGCTCCCCTTTATCCCCATAGGAATAGTTATAGCGCACGCGTTCGGGCGGCTGGGTTGTTTTTTTGCGGGCTGTTGCTACGGCATGCCCACCGACTCGTGGGTAGGTCTGCCCTGCTCCGCGCCGGGGGGACGGCACTCCGACGTGCTCGTCGTTCCCACGCAGCTTTTCGAGTGTATCTTCCTCGTCGTGCTCGCGGCGGTCATGATAGTGCTCTACTTTAAGTTCCGCTTCAACTATAACTTCGCGCTCTATCTCTTCTCGTACGGCGTGTGGAGATTCTTTATAGAATTCGTGCGCGACGACCCCCGCGGCGAGTTCCTCGGCAAGGCGCTCACCCCCTCGCAGATTTGGTCGGTGGTGATGGCTCTCGCGGGCATTGGCTATATTTTCCTGCAATATTACGTGTTCGAAAAGCATATGAAACACCCCGAGCTTGCCGCTGAGAAAGCGGAAGCAGCGGGCGGTGCGGACGGAAGCAACGGCGAAGTTACCGCGGAGGCTGAGAACGGCGCGGTCAGCGCAAACGCCGTAAACGCGGACGGCGCGGACGGAACTAATGGCGCAAACGGCGCAACCGCAAGCGGCACAGAGAGCGCAACCGCAAGCAATGCGGAGAGCGCAAACGGCGAAGCGGCAAACGGCGCAAAGACAAATTGAAAAACACCGAATATTTCGGGCGGCGGAGAGCGCGATGCTCTCCGCCGCTTAATTTTAACGCGCCCGTAAAAAGCCTTTGATTTTTGCCGCCTCTATGCTATAATAGAGGGGTGAAGAAGTCTTTTAACGGGGCGCGCCGCGCCCGATCTGCCGCGTTTACGCTTGCGGCGATGATCGTCTTATCGGCGATATTTTCAATAACTCTTGCGGGGTGCGCTCCCTCGGAATCGGCGCGCAAGGCGACCTTCTGGGCTATGAACGGTCCCGCCGAGCTTACCGTGTACGCCGACTTTTCGGACGAACGGAACAGCCAGACTTTCGAAAAGCTCGAAAGGGAAGCGGGCGAGTTCATAAAAAAAGCCGAAAGCTCCCTCGACGTGAACGTGGAAGGATCGTATATCTCCGCGTTCAACGCACTGCCCGCGGGGGGCGAAACCGAGATAGATCAAATTACATACGGGGCTGTGCTTGCCGCCTTTGACGCAATGGAAAAGAGCGGCGGCAGCTACAACCCCGCCGTCTATTACGCCGTCCGCGCGTTCGGCTTCGGAGCGCAAAACCAAAAGCCGCAGAGCGAGGACGAACTTCCCTCAAAGCAAGAAACCGACGCCTACGCCGCCCTTGCCTCGGCGTTCTCGTCGCTCTCCGCCGCCGACGTCGTGCGCGAAGAGGGGGGCAGATATTACGCCAAAAAGCCGCTTACTACGGTCAAAATCGGGGGCGGGGAAGAAGAGCTTTCGATAAAGATAGACCTCGGCGGCATTTCAAAGGGATACGTCGCCGACGGCGTGAACGCCATGCTCAAAGCAAGCGGCTTTACAAGGGCAATGTTCTGGTTCTCTTCGAGCAGTATTGCCTTCGGCGAGTTCTCGGGCGGGGGCGAGTTCAAGTTAAACTGCGTGAATCCGCGCGACGAGTCCGCCGTCTACGCGCAGATACGCCTCAAAAACACCTGCGTTTCGACGAGCGGCGACTACGGCGAGGGCAATTTTTACGAGTTCTCGGGGCAGAGGTATTGCCACCTCATCGATCCGCGTACCTGCCGCCCCATAACCTCGGGCATAATGAGCGCGATAGTTTTGGGCGATTCCGCCGCCTTGAACGACGCGCTCTCGACAGCCGTGTGCGCAATGGACGTACAGAGCGCAAAGGAGTTCATAAAAACGCAGGGGCTTGCGGCGATGTTCGTCTATTCGGACGACGGCGGCAACGGCGGTGCTGACGGCAACGGCGGCAACGGCGGAAGTTACAAGGTGTTCACAAGCCTTGCGGAGGGCGCGTTTACCCTTGCGGGCGGGTTTATTCGGGTCGATTGACTTTGTGAACCGTAAAGGCGGGAACTGCGCCCCAACCGCCGCGGTGACGTTAACCATTCTTATCCCCGTGGGTAAGAGTTCAATCGATTGAACTTTCCCAAACGTCGGAAACGCAGTAACTTTTTTACGAAAAATAAGGAAAAATACAGATATATGTCGCTGAAAAAGGTAAAAGAGGCAAAGTCGGGCGGGTGGTTCAGACCCCTCGATTTGATAATTTACGCCGCGATCGCCGTGGTTGCGGCGGCGATATTCTGCGCTTTTTTCTTTGCGGGCGGGGGCGGCGGCTTCGACGGCGTGCGCGTGAGCGTGGACGGGCAGACCGTCTACGAGTACACCTTTTCGGCGGGCGGGAGCAATTTAAGCCCGCAGACGGTGGAAGAAGAGGAGAGCGGCGCGCTCGTTTTAATAAAAGTGCAGACCCCGTGGGGGTATAACGTGGTGTGCGTGGATCGCGAAAAGAGGAGCGTTAAGATAACCGAAGCCGACTGCAAGGGCGGCGACTGCAAACTGCCCGAAATTTCGGGGGGCGGGACGGTCATTTACTGTTCGCCGCACCGATTGACTGTAACGCCCATAACTTCGTCGGCTTCCCCCGAAGTGCCGATTGGGTGAAGCGGCGGGGCACTTTTCAAGTGCCCCGCCGCTTTGCTCCCGTTAAACTTCGTATATGCTTCGCATAACATTGTCGCGCTCCGCTTTTGCTCGGTCACGTACTTCATTGTACGCTCCCTCGCAAACTGCTCGCGCTCCTCGTTCTGCTCGCATCTCCGAAGTTTCTAACTTCGTACAGGCAAGGGTAACCGAGCACCCTAAACTCCCCATTCGCGCCCTCCCCATACCCAACCCTCCCCCTTCGCTTGCGAGGGGGGAGAATTGAAGAGGGGGGAGCATTTTTAAATAAGAACGGATTACATTAAGGCACTGTCATTTCGAACGCTATGAGACCCGCGCATAAATGCGCGGGCGATTAAGTGAGAGAATCCCAAGGTGGTCTGTGCTTGCACTTTGAAACGCGAACCAAAAAACCGCTCATTCTTTGCCCCTTACGCACCCCCGCCACCCCTACCCTCGCCCTCCCCCTCCTAAGCGGAAGGGGAGGGAATAGAATAAAGAACAGGGGGAGGGAACACAAGGGAGGGGGGTTATAATCATACTGCGGAATAGATTTCTCCACTCCGCTAACGTTTCGCTCGAAATGACAGTTATTATTAAAAAAATGCGGCGGGCACTTGAAAAAGTGCCCGCCGCTTCCCGTTGAACAGCCAACCCGTTGTATTATCGTCCCGCTGTTAAGATATATGGTCAAGCGGAACGCTTGCGTTGAACAGCCGCCCCGCCGTTTTCCCTCTTCGCCGTTAAGACACGCCGCTCAAGCGGAACGCTTGCGGCGGCGCAGTATCTGCGCCGCCGCAACCGTTCTTTAATATTCAATTCATCTCACACAGCCCGCCATTCACGCCGATCGTTCGGTGTTTTCGCCGCTTTCTAACGGCTTGGGGCTTTCGGGCGCGACTACGTCGCGCTTTATTATTATCTTTCTCGGGCACTTCGAAACGCAGGTCAGACACCCCGTGCACTTTGTGTAGTCGAACACGGGCAGATTGTCCTGCATGGTTATCGCGCCGTGCGGGCAGGCTTTCGCGCACATCGAGCAGCCTATGCACCCCACCTTGCACGCCGAAATCACGTCCTTGCCCTTGCACTTCGAGGAGCACGCCACGTACACGGGCGCGGAAGCGGGTATTCTGTCGATAATGTGTTTGGGGCAGGCGGAGATGCACGAGCCGCAACTTAAACATATGTCGGGGTCTATCGAGGCGACGCCGTTCTCCGTCTTTATCGCGCCGTCGGGGCAAACGCCCTTGCAGTCGCCGCAGCCCAGGCACCCGAAAGAGCACAGCTTGTTCCCGCCCAAAAGCGAAGCGCATGCGGCGCAGGTCTGATTGCCGTTATAGTCGAACTTGTCGCCGCAGTTTTCGTGCGAACCGAGGCACTTCACGACGGCTACCGTCCGTTCTTCGTCTTTGAGTTCAACGCCCAAGATCTTTGCTATTTCTGCTTTCTTTTCGGGGGAAGTTACGTGGCAGTCGGCGATATTGCCCGAGCCGTCGGCGAGCTTAGCCGCAAACCCCGAGCAGCCCGAACAGCCGCAACCGCCGCAGTTCGCCCCCGCAAGATTTTCGAGTATCTTTGTAATTTTTTCGTCGACGTCGACTTTGAACACCTTGCCGACGATAAGAATAAGGATACCTATCAAAAGGGCTACGCCCGCGAATATTCCCGCAACTATGCCTATGGTAATTCCCGTCTGGGGACCGAATTCAAGTAAATTCATAACTTAACCCCCTATGGTGATGCTCTTGAACACCATAAACGCCATACATATAAAGCACGCCGTTACCATCGCAATGGGGAAGCCCGATATTGCTTTGGGCGTTTTGTAGTAGTTCAGCTTTTCGCGCATGCCGCTCATTATCACCATTACGAGCGTAAAGCCTATTCCCGCAAACAGCGCGTACAGAGCCGCCCAGCCCAGATTCATCGTAGCCGAGTCGAGCACTATGTCCCCGGGGAGCGACAAGTCGTTTAAGAACAGTTCGGTAACGCCGAGCACCGCGCAGTTTGTGGTTATGAGAGGCAGGTAAATTCCCATCGTGTTGTAGAGGGAGGGCGAGATCTTCTGAATTATCTTTTCGAGCATCTGCACTATCGAGGCGATTATGAAGATGAAGAAGATTATTTCGAGGAAGTCTATCCCGAGGGGCTTCATAACATACCAATATACGGGGAAAGTGACAAGGGTGGCTATCAGCATTACCAGCGTGACGGCAACGCCCATGCCCACCGCCGACGAGGTCTTTTTCGAGACCCCGAGGAAGGGGCATATACCGTAGGTTTTGACGGTTATGAAGTTATCGGTGAGCACCGCCGAAAGAATTATTGCAATAAAGGTCGCCATATCAATCAGCCTCCCTCAAAAGATTTTCCCGCGCCAGCTTGTTCGCCTTTACGCGCTTCGACCTCTCGAAGAGGTTTATAACATAGGTGAACAGCGCGATGCACATTCCGTAAACGAGGAACGAACCCGCGGGCGTAGCGAACATTCCCACCTTGAAGTCCATTATGTGCAGACCGAATACAGAGCCTTTGCCGATGAACTCGCAGATTATTCCCATAAGGGTAAGAGCGCAGGTGAAGCCCATGCCCGTCGCAAGCCCGTCCACCGCCGATTCGAGCACGTTGTGCTTGTTGGCGAACGCCTCGGCTCTGCCCAAAATTATGCAGTTGACGACTATCAGCGCAAGGAAGCCGCCGAGGCTGTCGTACAGATCGGGCACGAACTTTTCGAGGAACATTCTCGCAAGAGTAACGAGAGTTGCGATTATGACTATGTAGCAGGGTATCCGCACTTCGTTGGGAATTAATTTTCTCATAAGCGATATGAGAATGTTCGAAAGGGTTAAAATTACAACGACGGTAAGCCCCATGCCCGCCGCGCTCATCGCCGAGGAGATAAGCCCGAGGGTGGGACAGGTTCCCAAAACCAACATAAACGTGGGGTTCTGGAAGATAAGTCCGTCTAAGGTTATGCGTTTATACTTATTCATGCGTTTGCCTCCCCGAGTATGGAAGAAACATATTCGAGCGCGCCGTTCACGGCGTTGCGTATGGCGGCGGAGCTCATCGAAGTTCCGCTCACCACAAAGCCGTCGTCGGCGGTGTATTCTATGCCGTCCTCGTAATTTTTGCCGAAACTGCCCAAAAAGTCAGCCGTTATGTTGCCTATGAAAGACTGGTTCACGTTGGAATCGATAGTCACGTTCTCTATGCCGGCTATCTTGCCGTTTTCGACTATCACCGCCACCCAGCAGGTAACCGACCCGCTCGAAAAGCCCTTCTTCCCGCGCGACTGCACAAGGTAATTCTTTACGTCCGAACCGTCTTTTTGATAGGTAACTTCATACCCCTGCAAAATGGTATAGAGGTTGGTCGAGGGCTTTTCGTCGCCGTCTTTTATAAGCTCCGCGCCGCGTTCCACGTCTATGCCGCCATAGATCTTGGCGACCGCTCTGTCGGCTTTTTCCGAAGCCGAAACTTCGAGGAAGGAGTAGGCAAAGGTCAAAAGCACGCCGCACACAAGGAGTATTCCGAGGAGCGCGGCTATGCACTTGAACGCCGTACTCTTAAAAAACTGCTTTACGGTCATTTATTTGCCCTCCTTTATCTTTTTCTCTTTGACGTAGCCGAAAGGCTTTCTCAAAACGTACTTGTCGATGAGGGGAACTATGAGGTTCATAATCAAAATTATGTACGAGGCAACTTCGATTCTCGTAAGCACCCTCATCACGGCGAAGAGTATCGCGCCGACGACGTAGTAGACGAGCTGTCCCCACACGCACTTGGGGGAAGTTACGTAGTCGGTGAACATAAACACCGCCGCAAACATAGCCCCGCCCGAGAGTATGGAGGGCAAGAAGAGGTTTATATCGAAGGTGTACGCGGGGAAGAGGAAGCCGAGGGCTATGACCGAGGTGAACCCGAATATGGCAAGGAAGAGCACGGGCTGCCACCACTTAATCACCTTGCGCACGCACAGATATATAAAGCCTATTATAATTGCAAGTTTGCAGGTCTCGCCGATACAGCCCGCAACGCCCGTCCCGAGGAAGAGGTTGAGGTTGTCTATCATGACCGTCGGCTGCGAGAACTGCGGGTAGGCGGGGTTCTTCAAAAGACCGCCCAGAACCGAAACGCCCGTAAAGACTTCCCCGCCCGAAAGTATGGGTCCGAATACGGGGGCGACGTATCTCGACATTGTGGTCGAAAAGCTCAAAAGGAGGAATATCCTCGCCGCGGCGGCGGGATTGACAAGGTTCTTGCCCGTTCCGCCGAAGAGCATTTTGACTATCGCGATCGCAAATATGCCGCCTATAAGAGCCTCGTACCATTGGGTCTCGGAGGAGATTATAAGGGCGAGTATAAGCCCCGTCACCACCGACGTAAAGTCGAACTGTTTAAGCCACTTGCGGCAGACCGCGCCCGCGTTGGAGCACTTTTTGGCAAAGCCGCCGTTGGCGATAAAGTAGTAGACGAACTCCGTACACACGCACGAGAGCACGCAGGTTATTTCGAGCACGGCGGCGCGCCAGCCGAAATAAACTATGCCGCATATCGCGCAGGGGAGCAGGGCTATTACCACGTCGAGCATTATGCCCCTTGTCGTCCTCTTCGATTTTACGTGGGGAGGGGTAGAAACTATTATGCTGTTATCCATCTTTATTCCCTCACTTTTTCTTTCTCAGTTCGGCTTTCGTGCGGCGGATCGCCTGAATGAGCGGTCTCTTTGCGGGGCAGATATATTCGCACGCGCCGCACTCTATGCAGGCGAGCGTTCCGCCGTATTTTGCCGCCGCCTCGAAGTCGCCCGCGTTGGCGTAAAACGCCGTGTTCATGGGCATGAGCCTCATGGGGCACACGTCGGAGCACTTGCCGCAGTTGAGGCAGGGGGTAGGTTCGTCCGCAGAGGCTTCTTCCTTTGTCATAAGTAAAAGCCCCGAGGTCGTCTTATGCGTGAACGCGTCGTAGCTTGCGAGCGCAAGCCCCGTCATGGGACCGCCCTGCACAGCCTTTACGGGCTTTTCGGCTTCGCCGCCGCAGAACTCTATTATGCTCTGAATACTCGTGCCCACGCGCACCCACAGGTTTTTGGGTTCTTTGACGGCTTTGCCCGTAACGGTTAGCACGCGCTCTATAAGGGGCACGCCCTTTTCGACCGCCTGACAAACGGCGTATGCGGTAGCCACGTTTTCGACTACCACGCCGCTGTCGGCGGGCAGTTTGCCTATGCCCACCTTTCTGCCCGTGGTGACGTATATCAGCTGTTTTTCACCGCCCATGGGGTACTTTTTCTTCAACGCCACCGTCTTTAATCTGTCGTATTTTTCGAACACGGCAATGCAGTCGGGCTTGTTCTTCTCTATGCCGATTATCACCGTCCGCACGCCCAAAGCGCGGGCAAGGTATTCCGCGCCCCTCAGGATCTCTTCGGGGTTTTCGAGCATCAGCCTGTGGTCGCAGGTGAGATAGGGCTCGCACTCCGCGCCGTTCAGAATGAGCGTGTCCACGGGCGAACGGGGCGAGACCTTTACGGCAGTGGGGAAGCCCGCGCCGCCCAGACCTACTATGCCCGCTTCCCTTATCCTGTCCCTTATCTGGTCGGGCGAGGGATCGGTGATGGGGGGCAAAAAGTCGGTTTCCTCTTTGCCGTTGCCCTTGATTACTATGAACTTCTCGGGTGCGCCGTTAGCTCCGAAGCCGTCGCGGATAGCCTCGACCGTGCCCGAAATGCTTGCGAACACGTCCGAGGATATCGGACCGTCCGCACGGGCGATGAGCTGTCCGCACTTGACTTCCACGCCGACTTCCACGATTGGAACGGCGGGCTTGCCCAACGACTGCGAAGTGGAAATTTCCACCCTGTCGGGAATGGGCATCCGCTCTGTCGGCTTGCCCGACGAAAGCGACTTCATGTCGTGCGGGTGCACGCCCCCGAAGAAGAATTTTCCTCTCTCTGCTTTCAAATTTGACCTCCGTTTTTTTAATAACCCACGGGCGTTCGCCCGTCATGTCTTAACTTTTGCCGCCCGCGTTCAGCCGTCTTTGTCGGCGGTCTTTCCCGTTGAATCGTCGGCTGTCTTTTCCTCTGCCGAACCGTCGGCGGCGGTCGTAACTTCCCCCGAACTTTTCGGCATATCGCCCTCCGCCGCGTGTGCGTTAAGGATAGCCGTTGAACCGTCCGCGCCCGTATTATGTGCGGCGGCTCTTTTTTCACATATGAGCTTTTCGAACGCGCTTTGGGGCACGCCCTTTATTAAAAGGGTTATCACCGCCCCGACTATCGTCCCCGAAATAACCCCCGCAAGCACAAGGTAGGGGGCGTATGCGAACATCAGAGGGGTGCGGGCTATAAGCGCGTACACGGCGTTCTGCGTAAGGTTGTGCGCCACAGCCGAAGCCACCGAAACGCTTATGAGCGAAACTTTGGGATATACAAGATAAATAAAAAGCGACGAAACTATAATGGCGACTATCCCGCCCGTAAAGGAATACATAAGGGCGGAGACGTTGCCCGCGAACACCGCTCCCAAAAGGGTGCGCACGGCTACGACTATGACCGCCTCGACGGGCGAGTACATAATGAGCGCGAGCAGTGAAAACACGTTCGAAAGACCGGGCCTTGCGCCGGGGATAAGGGTCTGCGGCAGCAGACTTTCAAGCATGAATACTCCGAGGCTCAACGCCGTAAGGATCCCGAGCGCCGCAAGTTTGGCGGCGCTAAACCCGCTCTTTCCCATGATAGTGACATTATACAACAAATTATATAATTAGTAAATAGCAAAAGTGAAAATTTTTGCCCCGAAAGTTAAAAAAAATTACAAAAAAAGATATTTATTTTCTTGACTTTGCTTTTCGGGCTTGGTTATAATCAAAAGCTGAAAGGAGATTTGAAATATGGAACTCAAATACAAACGCAGAAACGTATACGAAGAGGCTGACGGCAAGAGGCTCGAAGCCATTTACAGTTACGCCGAGGGCTACAAAAAATTCCTCGACGTATCCAAGACCGAACGCGACGCGGCGTACGCCGCCGAAAAGCTCGCCCGAGAAAAGGGCTTTACCCCCTTTTCCTTTTCCGAAAAGCTGAAAGCGGGCGACAAACGCTATTTTATCAACCGTCATAAAAACGTGTTCCTCATAAAAGTGGGAACCGAGGACGTTGCAAAAGAAGGCGTTCGCATAATGGTCGCGCACGTCGATTCGCCTCGCCTCGACCTTAAACCCAACCCTATGTACGAGGAGAACGGGCTTTGCTATTTCAAGACCCACTACTACGGCGGTATCAAAAAGTATCAGTGGACGGCTATCCCCCTTGCGCTGCACGGGGTGGTAATGCTCCGCGGCGGCGAACGGCGCGAGATATGCGTGGGCGAAGAAGAGGGCGACCCCGTGTTCTACATAACCGACCTTCTGCCCCACCTTGCGCAGGAGCAGGTCGCAAAGCCCATGTCAAAGGCTATAGAGGGTGAAAGCCTCAACGCCGTCATAGGCGGTCTGCCCGCCGTCGGCGACGAGGACGAAAAGGAAAAGGTGAAGAGCACGATCCTTAAACTTCTCAACAAAAAATACGGCTTCACCGAGGTTGACCTTCAATGCTCGGAACTCTGCCTCGTGCCCGCGGGCAAGGCGAGGGACGTTGGCTTCGACGGCGCGCTCATCTCGGCTTACGGGCACGACGACAAGGTGTGCGCCTATCCCGAAATGTGCGCCCTGTTCGACAGCGAGCAAAGCCCGCACACCTTAATGGCGGTGTTTGCCGATAAGGAAGAGGTCGGTTCGGACGGCACGACGGGCATGCAGAGCAGGGTAATTTGCGACGTCATCGACACGATAGCCGCCTCTTTCGGGGCGAACCCCATCGAGGTGCGCTATAACTCGAAATGCATTTCGGCGGACGTGACGGCGGGGTACGATCCCGCGTATTCGTCGGTGTTCGAAAAGCGCAACTCCACCTACGTGCACTGCGGGGCGGCGGTCTCCAAATACACGGGAGCGCGCGGCAAGTCGTCAACCAACGACGCGCCCGCGGAATACGCGGCGTTCGTGCGCGACATCTTCGACGACAACAACGTCTATTGGCAGGTGGGCGAACTCGGCGCGGTCGACAACGGCGGAGGCGGCACTGTTGCAAAGTACATCGCCAATCTCGGCATCGACACCATCGACGTCGGCGTGCCCGTATTGTCCATGCACGCCCCTTACGAGCTTATTTCGAAGGCTGATGTGTTTGCGTTGTATGAGGCGTGCCTCGCCTTTTGCAAGTAACTGCCGCAAACTTCGTATATGCTTCGTTCTGCGGTGTCGCGCTTGCGCACTCCTCGGTAAGGCTACGCCTTCGGTACGACACGTACTTCATTGTACGCTCCCTTCGTCGTTTGCGCACGCTCCTTGCATAACTCGCATCTCCGAAGTTTCTAACTTCGTTTTTGCAACCCCCACCTTCAATTCCTCCCCCTTATCAAGGGGGAGGGAATAATGAAAAAAACATTCGCTCCCCTTCATTTATGAGGGGGAGCTGTCCGTTTACGGACTGAGGGGGTGTATTCCAAATAATATCGTATCACATTAAAACACTTTTCGCGCGCGGGCGTTTCAACGCCCGCGCGCATAATATCGGAGCACATTAAGGCACTGTCATTTCGAACGCTATGAGAAGCCCGCGAAGCGGGTTCGATTGAGTGAGAGAATCCCCACGTGGTCCGTGCTTGCACTTTGAAACGCGTTATCACTTCCAAATAATATCTACCATATAAAAAACTCCGCCATACTGCGGAATAGACCCGTTCGACGCGCTTCGCTTGCTCAGGGTGACAGTTATTATTTAAAAATGCGGCGGGGCGAGCTTTAAAAACAGCCCGCCCCGCCGCTTCCTTTTATTATCCGTCTTATTTATTTTTCAACGGCGTAAAGCTGTAAACGCTCTCCGTTCTCTTGCGCACGAACAGCTTGTACTTGTAGCACCCCGACTCGAACAGCACGTTCACCTTGCCGTCGGCAGTGCACAGCCCCTCGCTCATAGAGGGCACCGAATACGTGCGGGTTAAGGTATTGCCGTCGAAGAAGTAAACGTACAGCGTGCTGTCGGTGTAGGGCGTTCCGTTTAAGGTGTTCACGCCCTCGTACTTGAAGTTCTCCCCCGTCAGCTCCTTAAAGCTCTTGCGGTTCGCCGAAACGTCTATCGCCTCAACGTCGTTCGCCTTGCTCGCGTGGTAGTAGAGGGTGGAGTTCGCCAGCCCCCAGCTCTGCGAAAATACAAAGCCGTCCTTTGTGCGCGCAACGCCCTGAATACAGTCGCGTATGGCGTAAATTTTTTGAATTTTCGGCGGTTCGTTCTCGTCGTTAACGTTCACGGCGTTCAGCTTGGTAAGCCCGTAGGGGTTCGAAGAAGAGGTGTTCACCTCGTACTGATACATAAACCCGCCGTAGGCAGAGCCGTCGTTTGTCATTATGTGGTGGTTTTCAGCCGTCGCATAGCCGCCTTGCCCGTAAAATTCGCCTACATAAAGGTAGTCGGTACTGCTGTTGGGCGTGTCGTAATAGTAACAGAAATCCGCCCGTCCGTTCGCCTTAAAGCCCGCCGTTATATTTATATAATTCGATCCTTCCGCACGGGCTTCGCCGTCTCCCGCCAGCCTTATTATCTTTTGGGCTACGTTCTCGGCGGTCGTATCTGTTTTGCACACGAACACGTCGTTCGAAACGCCGTCGCCCGCGTCGCCTATCCACAGCGTCTGTCCGTTTGTGGCTATCCCGCCGAAGTGCCCGCAGTAATCGCTCCCGTCGGGCTTTTTGAGCGTAACATAGCCTATATATCCCGAAAGTTTGCCCGTGACGTATATGCGCGAAGCCCCGCTTTTGAGGTGCGCGCTTATAAAGTAATAGGTCTGTTTTCTTGTTACCGCCTGACCGTTGGCGTCGGCGGCGGTGTAGTCCGCCTCATATGTCGTGACCCCTTGCGGCACGGCGTCGTCGTCAAGCCCGGGGATAGCCACTTCTTCCCTGAAATCGTCAAAGTCGGGATAGCTGTCGCCCCAGAACCATATCATCAAAAAGGTCGCCAAAACGACCACGACGCTGAACACGCATATGAGCGCGATAAATATTTTCTTTTTGCGGCGGGAGGAACGCTCGGGGTTCTGCCCCGCCATCTCGGTGTTTTCCATAATATAATACCCCTGTGTCGACTTTCATTTTACCAAACTTTATGCAAAAAAGCAAATTATAAAGGGGGGATATTTCAATTTACGGCTTGCTATTTGCCCTTGCGGCTGTTATAATTGTAAAAAAGAGGTGTTTATGAAGTTCAGCGGTCAGAAAAAAATCGGGCTTTTTCCCATGGGCGTCGACGATCTGCACGTCCACACCCGCCTTTCGTACGACGGCAAGGGCGAGGCGGAGGACTACGTTAAAGCCCTTTTGGCGCACGGCGGAAACCGCGTGGGCTTTTCGGAGCACTTCGACTACGACCTCTTTTTGCAGGGCGAAGACGTCCTGCCCGATCTTAATGAATATACCAAGGTGGTAAACGGTCTTAAAGAACGGTTCCCCCAAGTCAAAATTTTAAAGGGCATAGAACTGGGTTTTTCGTCCGCCGCCGCGCCCTTTTACCGCGAACTGTGCAAAAGGGAGAACTTCGACTACGTCATTTTGAGCGTGCACACCGTAGGGAACAGGGGCGACTGCTATTACCCCGAATTTTTTAAGGGGCTTAAAAAGGAAGAGGCGTACGGCATGTACCTTTCGGCGGTGCTCGAAAGCGTGACAAGCGGCGTTGAAGCCGACATAGTGGGGCACATAGGCTATGTTGCGCGCTACGCGCCCTACGCGGACAGGGCGTTGCGCTACTGCGATTTTAAGGAGCTTTTCGATAAAATTTTCGACGAAATGCTCGCCCGCGGTCTTTGCATGGAAATAAACTCCTCGGGCTACTCGCCGCTTAACGGCGGAAATGGCGCGGGTTCTGCGGACGGCGGGAAGAATGACGGGGGTTTTGCGGACGGCGGGAACGGCGCGGACGCGGGTTCTGCTACCTTACCGCCCGTTGACATAATAGAGGAATTTGCCGCCCGCGGCGGCAAATTCACCTGCGGCAGCGACTCGCACACCGTTTTATCGTACACCAAATCATTGACAACTTTTCCCTCGCTCCTCTCAAGTTTGAAGCTGAAATAGGGGTTGACCCTCTTAGTCTGTTGCACAGACAGCTCCCCTTTGCGGAATTAACTTTTTATATTTGCTCCCCATTCTTTGCGCGCGGGCGCGGCGTTTGCTGCGCCCGCGCGTTTTCTTTTAAATAATAACTGTCACCCTGAGCAAGCGAAGCGCGTCGAACGGGTCTATTCCGCAGTATTATTATAACCCCCTCCCTTGTGTTCCCTCCCCCTGTTCTTTCTTCCATTCCCTCCCCTTCCGCTTTGGAGGGGGAGGGCGAGGGTAGGGGTGGCGGGAGCGCGCAAGAAGCAATGAACGAGCGGCGTTTGCCGCGCCCGCCGCTTAATGTTGAACAGCCCCAACGCCTTATTATTTCCCCGCCGTTAAGTATCCCGTCCGCGGCGACACGCCGCTCAAGCGGAACGCTTGCGGCGCCCGCCGCCACTTTCTCATATTCCCTTGACAATTTTCTTTCGCCGTGCTATATTTTAGTTACCACATTTTCAATCCATACGCACAAAGTGAACAGCCTTGTGCATATCATCAGTCGAAATACACAATCTGGCATTGTGTATCTCTTTTGATATAACTTTTCGGCTGACGAATATGTATTGAAGGTGTGGTAACCGTAAGAGATACCGTGCGGTGTGCTCTTTCGGGAGCACACCTTATTTTTTTACCGCACAAAGGAGAAATTTTATGAAAAAGAGATTTTTGGTAATTTTACTCGCCCTTGCGGCGACCTTCTGCCTTGCTTTCGCCATTTCGGCATGCACCCCCGCCCCGAACAATAACAAGGGCAATACTGCCGAACAAAGCGGCAATTCGGGCAACAGTGGCAACAGTGGCAACAACAGCGGAAGCTCGGGCGAAAACACCGAGCACGTACACATTTGGAACAGATGGGAAGTAACGACCCCCGCGACTTGTTCTTCGCCGGGGATAGAAACCAGCACTTGCCGATTAGACTCAAGTCACAAAATGACTCGTCAAACGCAAATCGATCCCACTGCGCACGATTTCGGTGAATGGGAAATAACGACCCACGCAACGTGTTCGGCACAGGGCGAAGAAACCCGCACTTGCAAATTAAACGGAAATCATAAAGAAACCCGCGAAATACAAATTGACCCTGAAGCGCACGATTGGGACGAATGGGAGATCACGATCCCTGCCACTTGTTCCGCGCAAGGCGAAGAAACGCGCACCTGCAAGTCAGACGAAAATCATAAAGAAACCCGCAAAATGCAAATCGACCCCACGGCGCACGATTTCGGTGAATTGATAATAACGCCCGCAACTTGCACAACCACGGGTATTGAAGCGCACTATCACTGCGCTTGCGGAAAATTTTTCAACAAAGATAAAATCGAAGTTTCGGAACAGCAATTATTGACATTACCCGTTGACGGTAACGGGCATGTTTTGAACGCGGGCGAAAATGTTTGCGCAAACTGCGGTACAGCTTTAACCGTCAATCTAAAATATTCACTGTTAAGTGATAATACATGTGCGGTCAATAGAGGTACGGCAACCGATAATAACATAATAATACCCGCAATATACGACGGCAAGCCCGTAACGTCTATCGGTGATATGGCGTTCTATGGTTACATAAGCCTTACAAGCATAACAATACCCGACAGCGTAACTTCTATCGGCAGTCGTGCGTTCTTTCAGTGCACAAGCCTTAAAAGCATAACTATCCCCGCCAGCGTAACTTCTATCGGCGATGGGGCGTTCAGTATTTGCAAAAGCCTTGAAAGTATTAATGTCGGAGAAAAGAACACGGTATATTCAAGTCAAGACGGCATTTTATATAACAAAGAAAAAACTCAGTTCATACATATTCCTACAGCAGTTAAAGGAACGATAACTTTACCTGACAGTATAACTTCTATAGGCAGTAATACATTTAAGGCGTGCGAAAGCCTTGAAAGTATTAATGTCGGAGAAAAGAACACGGTATATTCAAGTCAAGACGGAATTTTGTATAATAAAGAAAAAACCGATATAATATTTGTCCCTATAGCAATTAAAGAAGCGACTATACCCGACAGCATTACTTCTATCGGCGAAAGTGCGTTCGCCAATTGCAAAAAACTTAACAGAATAACCTTATCCGAAAGGATTACTTCTATCGGTGATATGGCGTTCTATGCTTGCGCAAGCCTTGAAAGCATAACCATACCTAACAGGGTAACGTCTATCGGCAGTCTTGCGTTCTATGAATGCCAAAGCTTTAAAAGCATAACTATTCCCGCCGGCGTAACTTCTATCGGTAAGAGGGCGTTTGAGCAGTGCACATACCTTGCAAGTGTAAATTTTGGCAATAACAGCAAACTTGAAACTATAGGCGACGACGCGTTCTCTAGTTGCGACAGACTTGAAAGCATAACTATCCCCGCCGGCGTAACATTTATCGGCAAGTGGGCGTTCGAGTGGTGCAGCCTTAAAAGTGTAACTTTTGAGAATAAGACGGGGTGGAAGGTTTCACAAAACGAGGATATGACGGGGGCGGAAGCTGTAGCAGTTGCCGACGATGTAAATAATGCGAATTTGTTGACGGATACTTATCGCAATTATTATTGGAAGCGCGAGGGGTGAGGTTTTTTGGCGTAATATAATGCGGCGGGCGCGGTTAACGCGCCCGCCGCTTAATGTTGAACAGCTTTTACGCCGTCTTATCGTAACGCCGTTAAGACACATGGTCAAGCGGAACGCTTGCGGCGGGCGCGGCGTTTGCCGCGCCCGCCGCATTGAACATTTTGAAATTTTTTTATATTTGTGTATCAAAACGCTTTACTGATTTAGCGTAATGAAGTATAATGTAGAAAACGACGAGTGAATGTATTTCCTTAAAGAGGAGTTAAAAATGAAAGAGCAATTTATGCAGGAGCGGCTCGGGGAGCTTTATGAACTGCTGTTAAAACTCAAAACGCCGCAGGACTGCAAGGAGCTTTTGGAAGACCTTTGCACGTACAAAGAGGTGGAGCAGATGGCTCTTCGGGCGTATTCGGCAAAGCTCTTCAAGCAGGGCAAGACCTATTCCGAAATAATCGCCATGACCGAGCTTTCGAGCGCGACCATAAGCAGGGTATCGAAGTGCATGACTCATGGGAGCGGCGGGTATTTGAAATTTATTTAAAGTTTATGCTCCCGCAAAGCCCGAATAAGCTACGTTCTGCTGTGTCAAGTTGCGGCAACCCTCAGTAAGGCTAACGCCTTCGGTACGACACTTACGTCATTGTAAGCTCCTTCGGGTTTTCCTCGCTTTCCTTGCATAACTTGCTTCTTCGGACTTTCTAACTTCGTTCAGGCAAGGGCGACCGAACGCCCTAAACTTCCCCATTCGCGCCCCTTCACTTGTGAGAGGGGGCGAATAGGGGCAAGGGCAAGCCGCGAAGGGGAGCGAATGAGCGGGTCGATAACGCTGCGGTTCTTCTCCCCCACCCCGCACTCACCCCCTAAAAAAACCAAAAAAATAAATATATATTGATATTTTAAGACTATGCAGAATGATTTATTTTGCGGGGGCGCAAGGTTCGCCCTCGCGCTCGAAGAGTTATATCTCTCTTTCGGCTACAAACCCTATAAACTCCCGGGCTTCGAGGAGTACTCGCTCTACGCCGAGAACAAGCCCTTTTTGCAGACCCGCGACATAACCGTGTTCGAAGCGGGCGGAAAACTTTGCGCACTTCGCCCCGACGTCACGCTCAGCGTCATCAAAAACGCCCGCCCCGACGACGGCGTTTTAAAACTCTTTTATAACGAAAAGGTCTATCGCAAGGAGCGCGGCAGGCTTAAAGAATTGGGGCAGACGGGCGTCGAAATAATCGGCAAGGTCGATCCTTCCACCGAGCGCGAGGCGGTCGAACTTATGCTCCGCACCCTTAAAATAGCTTCCGAAAGCGTGCGCCAAACTTCGGCGTGCGGCGATTCGGCGTGCGGCGATTCGGCGCAAGCCGACTATCTGCTTGAAGTTTCGCACGTGGGAATAACCCAAAAGTGTCTGAACGCGTGCGGCTTCGGGGGCAAAGACAGGGAGTTCGCGGCGGAGTGCATAAGGGCGAAGAACCGACACGACTTTATAGCTTTTGCGCGGGGCGCGGGCGTGGACGATAAGATAATTTCGGCGGTCGTAAGTTTAATGTCGCTCCCGTCCGAACCCCGAAAGGCGTTCGAAAAACTTTCGGACGAGTGCGCCGTTTTGGGCGTGGAGAGCGAGATAAAAGAACTCAAAAGCCTTGTTAAGGGCAAGGAGAACATCGCCGTCAACTTATCGGCGGCGGGCGATCCCGGGTATTACAGCGGGGCGGTGTTCAAGGGATATATCCGCGGCTTGCCCAACGCCGTGCTGTCGGGGGGACGTTACGACAACCTGCTCGGCAAGCTGGCAAAGCAGTCCGAAGCGATAGGGTTCGCGCTCTATTTGGGCGAGCTTGAAAGGTTTGCCGCTCAGCCCAAGTTCGAACCCGATATCGTGGTAACGTACACCCCGCAGACTGCCGACGAAGCCGAACGGCTTGCCGAAAAATTCAGAAAAGAGGGCAAGCGCACGCTCGTTGCGGCGACCGCGCCGAGGGGCGTTACGGCAAAAATAATAAAGGCGGGTGAAGAGCAATGCTGAGGATAGCTCTGCCCAAGGGCAGATTGGGCGAAAAGATATATAAACTGCTCGATGAGTGCGGCTACGGCTGCGAGGGCTGCGGCGAAAACAGCCGAAAGCTTGTGTTCCGCGACGAGAAAAACGGCGTAAGTTACTTTTGGGTGAAGCCCGCCGACGTGCCCGTGTACGTGAGCATGGGCGCGGCGGACGTCGGCTTTGCGGGAAAGGACGTGATAGACGAGGCGGGAGAGGACGTATACGAGCTTTGCGACTTAAAGACGGGCGTATGTAAAATGTGCGTCGCCGCAAAAAAGGGCTTCGAGGACGACTTTTCGCGCCCCTTGCGCGTTGCGACCAAGTTCCCGCGGTGCGCCGAAAGGCATTTTTCCCAAAAGGGCAGACAGATAGAGATTATAAAACTCCACGGTTCTATTGAACTTGCCCCCGTTTTGGGGCTTTCGGACGTAATTTTCGACATAGTGGAGACGGGTACTACCTTAAAGGAAAACGGGCTTGAAGTTATCGAAGAGGCTTTCCCCGTGAGCGCGCGGCTCATCTGCAACAAGGCGGTGTACGGCTTTGCGCGCGGGGAGACGGACGAGCTTAAAAGAAGATTGGAAGGAGCGTTGAAAAGATGAAAGACCCCATAATATACCGCGGTCAGACGGCGGAAGAACTGTTCGGAAAGCGCGAAGAGGGCACGACGGCCGTCGCCCAAGCGGTGAGCCGGATAATCGCCGACGTGCGCGCAAGAGGCGACGAGGCGTTGAGGGAATACTCCGAAAAATTCGACGGCTACACGGGCGCGATCGAAGTTACCAAAGAGGAGTTCGACGAGGCTAAGAAAACTGTGGACAAGCGCGTCGAAAGGGCGATGCGCGCTTCCGCGGAGAACATTAAAAAATTCCACTCGAAGCAAAAGCGCGAGGGGTTCGAAATCGACGAGGGCGTAAGGATAGTGGGGCAGAAAGTCACCCCCCTTGCGCGCGTGGGCATATACGTGCCGGGGGGCACGGCGGCTTATCCCTCGACCGTGCTCATGAACGCCATTCCCGCGGCGATAGCGGGCGTGGACGAAATCGTAATGGCAACGCCCGTAAAAGCCGACGGCAAAGTCCGCCCCGAAGTGCTGGTTGCCGCGGAGATATGCGGCGTTGAACGCGTTTTCAAGATGGGCGGGGCGCAGGCGATCGCCGCGCTCGCGTACGGCACAAAGAGCGTTCCCCGCGTCGACAAAATAACGGGACCGGGGCGCGATTTCGTCGCCGAAGCCAAAAGGCAGGTGTTCGGGCAGGCGTGCGGAATAGACATGGTGGCGGGACCGAGCGAAATACTCGTCATTGCCGACGGCAACTCAAACCCCGCTCTCGTCGCCGCCGACCTTTTGTCGCAGGCTGAGCACGACGTGAACGCCTCCGCGCTCCTTATAACCGAGAGCAAAGAGCTTGCCTTTGCCGTAAAAGAGGAACTTTTAAGGCAGCTTTCGGTTCTTCCCCGCAAGGCGATAGCCGAAAAATCGATAGAAAACAACTGCCGCATAATAGTCTGCGGCGACCTTTCGGCGGCGGCGGAGCTTGCCAACGAATACGCGCCCGAGCACCTCGAACTGTGCGTTGAAGAACCGTTCGAACTGCTTAAAAAAATCAAAAACGCGGGTTCGGTATTTTTGGGATACAACACCCCCGAAGCCGTGGGCGACTACTACGCGGGGGCGAACCATACCTTGCCCACGGGTGGAACGGCGCGCTTTTCTTCGCCCCTCGGCGTAGACGACTTCACAAAGACCGTGCAGTATGTTTGTTATAAGCGCGAAGCCCTTGAAAATGCGGCGGAGGATATAATGACCTTTGCCAAAAGCGAGGGGCTCGAGGCGCACTCCCGCTCGGTGGAGATAAGGGTAAAGGGGCGGTGAGATGAGCAGATTTTTAAGCCGAAAGCTCAAAGGGCTTGCGCCCTACGTCCCCGGCGAACAGCCGCGCGACAGAAAGTACGTAAAGCTCAACACCAACGAAAACCCCGCCCCCCCTTCCCCCAAAGCCGCCGCGGTTCTGACGAGAGATATTGTTCGAAATCTCAACTTATACTCCGACCCGCAGAGCCTTGTTTTAAGGCGTGCGATTGCAGAATACTACGGGGTGGACGAGGAAAACGTGATGGCGACCAACGGCTCGGACGAGGCTCTGGCGTTCTGCTTTGCGGCGTTCGGCGGTTGCGGGTGCGTGTTCCCCGACATAACCTACGGCTTTTACAAGGTGTTCGCAAAGTTCTTCTCCGCGGAGTATGAAGAGATACCTTTAAGGGAAGATTTCAGCGTGGACGTCGGCGGCTATAAGGGGGTGAAGAGGACGATCTTTCTCGCCAACCCCAACGCTCAGACGGGCATATATCTGCCCCTTTCGGACATAGAGAGGATAGTTGAAACCAACCCCGAAAACGTCGTCGTCATAGACGAGGCGTACATAGACTTCGGCGGGGAGAGCGCGGTAAAGCTCATAAAGAAGTATAATAACCTCGCCGTCGTTCAGACCTTTTCGAAATCGCGCTCGCTTGCGGGGGCAAGGATCGGCTTTGCAATTGCGGGAGCGGAGATAATGGGCGATCTGCAGACGGTGCGAAATTCCTTTAACCCCTACAACGTCAACAGTCTTTCGGCGGCTCTCGCCACGGCGGCGATAAGGGATAAGGAGTACTTCGAAAAGAGCGTAAAGACGATAGTCGAAAACCGCGAAAAACTCAACACGTATTTAAAAAATTTGGGCTTTATCACCCTTCCGTCGCTTGCGAACTTCATACTTGCAAAGAGCGAAAGGATAGGCGGCGGGGAGCTTTATAAAAGGTTAAAGGCAAAGGGCGTGCTCGTCAGGCACTTCCCCGACGAAAGAATTAAGGACTTCGTGCGGATAACCGTGGGAAGCGAAGAGCAGATCGGCATTTTGATAAACGCCATATCGGAGATTTTTAAGGAGGGCGTATGAGAACGGCGGAAATAAAGCGAACGACAAAAGAGACGGATATATACCTTAAACTCTGCCTCGACGGCGTTCAGAACAGAAAATTGATAACGGGCGTAAACAGCGCGGAGAGCACGGGCAAAAACGGTGCGCGCGGCGCGGAAAACGCGGGGAGTTCAAATATAAGTACGGCGGAAAGAACGACCGCCCCCGCAAACCAAACGACCGCCCCCGAAATATCCACGGGCTGCGGGTTTTTGGATCACATGCTCGAGCTCTTCGCCGTGCACTCGGGGTACGCCCTTTTGGTGGAGTGCTCGGGGGATACGCAAGTTGACTTCCATCACACCGTCGAGGACGTGGGAATTACCCTCGGCAAGGCGTTCAAAGAGGCGTTGGGCGACAAGGCGGGGATAGCCCGCTACGCGCACGCCGTTATCCCCATGGACGAGGCTCTGATACTGTGCGCCGTCGACATAAGCGGCAGGGCGTTTTTGAACTTCGACGTAGAGCTGCCCGCGGCAAAGGTTCTCGACGGCGAGGACGAGGTGACCGTAAAAAAAGTCGGGCTGTTCGATACCGAGCTTGTCGAGGAGTTCTTCACGGCGTTCGTGCGCGAGGCGGGGATAACCCTTCACTTCAAAAAGCTGTACGGCAAAAACACCCACCACATAATCGAGGGCGCGTTCAAGGCGTTTGCGCGCGCGCTTTCGGCGGCGACAAAGCGCGTGGGCGGCGGTATTCCCTCGTCAAAGGGGCTGTTATGATCTGCATCGTCGACTACGGCGTGGGCAACCTCTTTTCGCTCAAAAGTTCGCTCGCCTTTTTGGGCAAGAACGCCGAGGTCACTTCCGACCCCGTTCGGCTCAAAAAAGCCCAAAGGATAATCCTCCCCGGCGTGGGCGCGTTCGGCGACGCCATACAAAAACTTTCGGGGGCGAACCGATTTGGGGCGAACCTCAAATCGGCGGTTATGGAGTGCGCAAAGGGGGGAACGCCCCTTTTGGGGGTGTGCCTCGGCATGCAGATGCTGTTTGAAAGGAGCTTCGAGTACGGCGAGCACGGCGGGCTGGGGCTTTTGAAGGGCGAAGTCCGTCCGCTTTCCGAGAGCGCAAGGGGGCTTAAAATTCCCCACATGGGTTGGAACAGCCTTTCGTTCCCCGTAAAAAACGACCTTTTCAAATACGTGAGCGAGGGGGAGTTCGTCTACTTCGTTCACTCATATCACGCGGTCGATTGCGCCGACAGCGTCATAGCCACCTGCTTTTACGGCGGGGATATAACGGCGGCTTCGGCAAAGGACAACGTGTTCGGAACGCAGTTCCACCCCGAAAAGAGCGGCGATACGGGGCTGAGGATATTAAAGGCTTTTTGCGAGGTCTGATTTTTATCCGCACAGTCCCGAATTAAACCCCGGACAAGGGGTTCGGAAAAAGTTTTTAAGGAGCATATATGCGCATTTTCCCCGCGGTTGACATAATAGGCGGAAAGGTGGTAAGGCTTTTCAACGGCGACTACGCCAAGGTCAAAACCTACGGCGTCGAAGTGGAGAGGGCGGCTCTCTCGTTCAAAGCGAGCGGGGCGGAGTTTTTGCACGCCGTCGACCTCGACGGGGCGAAAGAGGGGCGCGCCGTCAACGCCGACTGCATTTCAAAACTCATATCGAGCGGGCTTTTCGTCGAAGTCGGGGGCGGCATACGCACCGAAGAGCAGATAGAGAGCTATCTCGCCGCGGGGGCGGGCAGAGTTATTTTGGGAACGGTTGCCGTCCGTAACTTCCAATTTGCAAAGCGCGTTCTCAAAAAGTACGCAGGCAAAATAGCCGTGGGAGTGGACGCGGCTGACGGCAAAGTCGCCGTAAGCGGCTGGCGCGAAATTACGGATATCGGCGCGTTCGACTTTGTAAAAAGGCTTGCCGACGCGGGGGCGGAATACGTGATATATACCGATATATCCCGCGACGGCGCGCTCAAAGGCTGCAACATGCAAGCCTATAAAGAGCTGGTAAATTACGGCGTTAAAATAACGGCTTCGGGCGGAATAACTACGCTTGAAGAGATAGCGCAGTTAAAGGATATTGGCGTTTACGCCGCCGTGCTCGGCAAGGCTCTCTACGAGGGCAAACTCAACTTAAAGGAAGTTCTCGCCGCCGCAAAGTAAAGTGCAAAAAGGGTGCAACTTCAAAAAAGACCGCACGCGTCGGGCGCAATAAAAAACGGGCGCGGTATAAAGCGGCAAAGCGGGAGCGGAAGGATCGCAAAAAAAAACGAGTTCAAAAAAGGAAAAAGTGTAATATATATGCTTGCAAAGAGGATAATTCCCTGTCTCGACGTAAAGGACGGCAGGGTGGTAAAGGGCAAAAATTTTACGGGGCTTGCCGACGTTGCCGACCCCGTCGCTCTTGCCGCGCGCTACTCCGAGAGCGGCGCGGACGAGCTGGTCTTTTACGACATAACGGCAAGCGCGGAGGGCAGAAAGCTGTTCGCGGACGTGCTTAAAAGAGTTGCGGAGAGGATATTTATCCCCCTCACCGTGGGGGGCGGTGTCAACGACCTCGACGATTTTGCAAGGGTCTTAAATTGCGGGGCGGACAAGGTGAGCGTAAACACGGGCGCGCTCAAAGACCCAACGCTCATCTCGCGCGCGGCTAAAAAATACGGCGACCAGTGCGTCGTTTTGAGCGCGGACGTAAAGCGGGTGGACGGCAGGTTCACGGTGTTCGCAAAGGGCGGGCGCGAGAACACGGGGCGCGACGCCATCGAGTGGATAAAGTTTGCCGAAAGAAGCGGCGCGGGCGAGATAGTTTTGAACAGCATCGACACCGACGGCGTAAAGGGCGGGTTCGATATCCCCATGCTTGCCGAGGTGGTCGCCGCCGTCAACATTCCCGTCATAGCCTCGGGCGGGGCGGGGAGCGTTAAGCACTTTGTCGACCTCTTCAACAGCGTAAACGTCGACGCGGGGCTGGGGGCTTCGGTGTTCCACTACGACCAGATAAAAATAAAAGACCTCAAAGCCGAGCTTTCAAAAGCGGGCGTTCGGGTGAGGTCATAGCCGACGCAACCCCGACGTTAATACAAAAAACGCAGATTCAGTGTTAAAAACAGCGCAAATTCAACCAAAAACAAGGAGAAATTATATGCTCAATATAGACGAACTCAAATTTACCGACGGGCTTATCCCCGCGGTCGTCACCGATTTTTACAGCAAAAAGGTTTTGACCGTCGCGTATATGAACCGCGAGAGCCTTGAAATCAGCCTGAACGAGGGCAGAACGTGCTTTTGGTCGCGCTCGAGAAAGTGCCTTTGGAGAAAGGGCGAGACCTCGGGCAACGTTCAGCACATAGTGTTCATCAAAGCCGACTGCGACAGGGACGCGCTGTGGGTGGAAGTGGTAAAGGAAGGACCCGCCTGCCACCTCGGCACGGACAGCTGTTTCAACGACTACGTGTTCAGCTCGGAGGAGTTAAAGGAGTTCTCGCCCGAAAAGTTGTACGAGCTTATAAAGGGCAGAAAGACAAGCCCGCAGGAGGGTTCGTACACGAGCTACCTCTTCTCGCAGGGCGTGGACAAGATATTGAAAAAGATAGGCGAGGAGAGCGCGGAAGTAATAATCGCGGGCAAGGGCGGCGACAAAGCCGAAATCATATTCGAAATAGCCGACCTTTACTATCACGTAATGGTGCTTATGGCGGAGGCGCAGATAACGCCCGCGGAAGTGCTCGACGAGCTTAAAAAACGCCACGTCGTCGACAAAAAAGTCAAACAGCAGCATATGAAGTAAATTAGGTTTAATTCGGTAAACCAGACCGCCCGCGGCGCGCAAAAAGTTTGCGCGCCGCGGGCGGTTTGATTTTAAGATAATTAACGTCAAATATGTCGCTTTTTGCGTATGCCGAATTATAGTTGGGATTTTAAAAGGTTTGTGGTAGAATATAAAAAAGCCGAAAAAAGGGTAACTTTTCAAGGGCTTTCAAGCAGTAACGCGCCGAATTTCAACGGCTTAAAAAATAAAACGCAGGAGAAAAATAATTATGGAAACAAACGAATGGAACAATGCGGAAATTTTGAACAGGCAAAATAAAGGCAATGAATTGCTGTATGGCTTTTGCGCCGATCCCGATAATTGGTTAAACAAAGAATATTTGTCTCCGCAGATATGGTTGATAGGCAGGAGTTATGCCGCTTCGCCCCAAAGGCACAAATCGCATAAAAACTCAAATATGTCGGCAGACGGAACGGATACGTTCTTCAATGAACTTGCCGATAATTTGTTGGATATGAAAGATTACAGGGAGCTGATAGAGGCAATCAAAACCTTAAAAACCGAAAGATATAGTTATGTTGATAGCGGAAAAGACGAGAAGATATTAATACAAACGGCAGAGAGTGTGATTTCTTTCAACAGAATTTTGAGGGAAGCAATTAAAAAAACAGATAAAACCGACGATGACGACCTGATAAATTTTATATCTTTCAGCAGTAAATTATTGCATTTTTATGTTCCCGAAGTCTTTTATATCACAGATTCCGTTTCGGCGGGAACTTTAAGAAGCGCATTTAACTCAAATTGCGGGTTGGCTTCAGTTGATGTCAATGATAAAAAAAGATATACGGAACTATTGAAAACGCTAAAACATGAAGTCAATTACAGTTCGCCCAATGCAAAAATAAAAGAAAACGGGCTTGATTATATAAAACACTGTTGCAGAGCCTATATTTTATCCTGTAAGCTGTATAAAGAAGCAGATACAAAAATAATAACGGTTCCGCGCGCGTTGGATAATTACTTGCTCTATTGGCTGTCACCGGAGATCAAAAAATGCAAAAACAATTAAAAGAACTGTGGCAAAGGGCGGCGGCAAGGCGGGCAAAAAATATATTTTATCCGTACTTTTCAAAGGCTGAAAAGTTAAGACTTAAAAGGGAGTTCGATATAATAGAACAGACCGACGCGGTCGGGCTTATCATGTCCTTTGTAAATCAAGCCGACGAGGCGCGCAAAAAGGGCGACTTTTTTGTGGAAGGCGCGGCAAATTGCAGCTTTTTATTGTATGCCGTCGGCGCGACGACGTTAAAACCGCTATGGGCGGGTTTGCCGATGGACAGGCTGTGGGAGTGGTCGCCGTTCGAGATATTTATAAATCCATTGGTTGACGTAAAGCCCGAATATAAAATAGTCTTTGCCGAAAAGCCCGCGTTCACTCCCGAAGAAGAGGAACTGCGTTTTGACGAGATAGTTATAAAACGGGCTTTGGAATACGGAATATTGAGCAAAGAACAGCAAAATTACGGCAATGGACTTTTACCCGCCGTCAATTATCAGTTTGTCAATGAAGTCCTTGCCGATTCCAAGGGCAAAATGATCTGGATAGAACAGGCGACGGAGCTTTTATCGCGCATGGGCGGTTTTACCTATGCCGAAGCCGATCTGATGAGGAGGGAGTGCGACGGGAGTTTTTCCGCAAATGACGTCCGCTTTTCCGAACGCAGAAAAAAATTTTTGAATCATGCGTTGCAGGTCGGTTACGGTTATAATTTCGCCGATGAATATTTTTATCACATATTCAAAGCGTTTTCCAACGCAAAACTGTTATTGAAAGCGCACGTCGCCGCAACCGTTTTCGGTAGAAATAAATAATTTAAGTCGGTAAAAAGTTTATGACAAGCAAATATCTTTCATACATTTTGAGGCACGATCCCGCGGCTTGCGGCATTGAACTCGATAAAAACGGTTGGGCGAACGTCAACGAGCTTATAGCGGGCGCGCAAAAGTCGGGTAAAGTTATAAATAGGGCTATCCTTATAAAGCTCGTCAACGACGATTGCATGGGTCGGTTCGAGTTTAACGACGACAAGAGCAAAATACGCGCAAGGTACGGTCATTCCCTGCCCGTTGATTTGGGGCTTCAAACGCAGACCCCGCCAAAGATATTATATCACGGCACTTCGGAAAAGTTTTTACAAAGCATACTGCAATTCGGGCTGGATAAAAAGAGCCGCAATTTCGTCCATTTGTCGACGGACAAAGTTATGGCTGAAAATACGGGTGCAAGGCACGGCAAGCCCGTTGTTTTGGGCATATATGCGGGGCAAATGGCAAAGGACGGCTATAAATTTTATCAGACCGCAAACGGCGTATGGCTTACTGAGCGCGTTCCGACAAAATATATCGAGGTGTTGTAAAGGGAAAGATGAAGGTGATTTTTCTCGATATCGACGGTGTGTTGAATTGCAAAACTTCCCGCTCGCGTTGCGGGAAGTATGTCGGCATTGACGACGATAAACTTTCGATATTAAAAAAAATCGCGGATATGACGGGCGCGAAGTTCGTCCTCGTTTCCACATGGAAAAGCCATTGGCAAAAACTGCAAAAAGACAAGTTCAGGCAGGACACACTTGCAAACTATCTCGACAAAAAGTTCAAAAGCCACGGGCTGGAAGTTTACGATAAAACTTCGGATAGTCATAACGGGGTGTATTTCAGCCGCGGCGAAAGCATTTTGGACTTTATATATCGCAACAAAGTTACAAACTACGTTATTCTGGACGACGTTCAGTTCGATTACGACGGTTGCGATTTGACCGATAACCTGATAAAAACCGATATCGCCGCAGGTCTTACGGGCGAAAACGCCGCCCGCGCCATAGATATTTTGAATAAAGTCTGATCCGCCGACGCCGACGTCGTTATAAAAGCCGTTATAAAAATTTGTAAAAACAAGACCGCCCGCGGCGCGCAAAAAGTTTGCGCGCCGCGGGCGGTCTTCTCACCCGAACAGGCTCTTTAACACAAGACCGAACACAAAGGTGGCGAGCGCGCCCAAAAACGCCAGAAAAATTTTGAAGGTTATGTCGCGCTGTTTTTGCTTTGCCGTGCGCCTGAACGCAAAGCCGCTCTCTTTAAGGCTTATAAGGTACATTCTCTCGCCCTTTCTCTCGGAGTAGATAAGGTCGAAATACCCGTCGCAGTGCAAGGCGTTCAGAATGTCGTCAAGCTCGTCGGTGTTATAATATCTTTTTGGCGGCAGAACGGCGAGTATGTCGGCGGGGGAAACAAGGCAGCCCTCGGTGCCGTCGCACAGGCTGTAGACCGCCTGCATAATTTCGTTTTCGGATCTGTTGAGCATTTCAAAATAGCGTAAAGAGCGAGCACACAGCCGCCGCTCCCGTCGCCGCTCCCAAAAAAGCGCACGCAAAACTCAACACGTATTGCATTTTATTGAATTTTTTGGGGGAACTTCCGGCTTCCGTCACGGAGCTTTCGCCCTGTGTTTTATTGGCGGACCGAGTATTTTGAGCCTCACCCGAACGCAACTTGTCCCTTTCGCCCGTGTTTAAGGCTTCCGAAAAATCCGGCTTTTCCTCGGGCGCGGGCTTTTCTTCGGGGGCGGGCTTTATCGGCGCAAGGCAGAACATATTTCCGCCCGTGTACTTCAAGTCGATATATCCCTCGGCGTTCAGACTTTTAAGGGCTTTTTTCAGCGACGCCTCGTCGGGCAGTTCGCAGTCGAGCCCCTCGCACAGTTCGTCGGCGGAAACGACGATGTATCTCCCCGCAACGCCCAGCGCGAAAATTCTTCCCAAAACAGCTCTGCAAATACCGTCCATTAAAATAAATAATGGCGCATTTTGCCCCTTTTTATACCTGTCTTTTCAATCGCCGCCGCGTTTTCAGCCGCCGCGTTTCCCTCGCCGCGTTTTGTCTCCGCGTTTTTCAGCCGCCGCTTGCGCCCGTCGCCGAAAAGACCATTCCCGCAATAAAGGTGGCGGCGGAGGCGGCAAGCAGCGCGTAGGCGATCACCGTAGCCGCCGTAAGAGCGGGGGAGGGCTTGACCTTTTTTTGAGAACCCGCAAAGGCGAGTGCGGCAAGCTCTAACAAGACCGAAGCTATCAGCCCGTAGATTCTTATGGGCGAAAAAGCCAGCCCGTAGAACACCGCCGCCAGCACGTCCGCCGCCGCGGTCATATACAGGGACGCATTGCTCCCGCCGTTCTTACTTTCTCCGTTATTTCCGCCGCCCTCACGACCGCCGACCGCGCCGTTGGGTTCGCCCGAATTTCCGACGCTTTCGCTCTTTTTGCCGTTGTTGCCGTTGGGTTCGCCCCCGCCGACCGCGCCGTTGGATTCGCCCGTATTTCCGCCCAAATTTTCGCCCGCGTCGGCTCTGTTGCCCGCGTCGGCTCTGTTGCCCGCGTCGGCTCTGTTGTCCGTATCGGTTCCGCCGTCAATATCGGTTCTGTTTTTATCTTTTTTGGAGTTTTTGTCTTTCATACGCCCTCCTTTGATTCGGCGTGCGGAGCGGGGGTGACGAGAACGGTCTTATAGTCGGTGTAGGTCACAAAGCCCGCCGCCGCTTTTTGGGGTTTTTTTACGAATTTGCGCAGGGTGTAGTCCACGGGAATTTTTGTTCCGCCTCTGCCGTCGGAGTAGTAGGCGCAGATCTCCGCCGCGGTCAAAAGGGTTGCCTCGCTTATCTCCCGCCCGCCGCTTAAAATGACGACGTGCGAGGAGTGATAATTTTGCGTATGCAGCCACATATCCTGCGGCGAAGCCCTTTTCAGCAGTCTGTCGTTCTGCACGTTGCTCCTGCCCGCAAGCACGGTGAAGCCGTCTATTAAAAAGGTTCTGAACGGCGTTTCGGCTTTTTTCTTTTTGCGGGGGGCGTTGGTCTTTATAAGCCCCTCTTCGAGCAGTTCTTCTTCAACGTCCTCCAGATCCGCCGCGTTTTCCGCCGCCCGCACGTGCGCCTCCGCGCTCGCAAGGTAGTCAAGCTCGCTCTCGGTCTGTTCCTTTTGAACGCCCGCCGCCTCGGCGGTCCTCCGCAGTTTTGCATAGCGTTTGTAATATTTTTGGGCGTTCTGCGCGGGGGTGAGGCTTCTGTCGAGCGAAATAACTATTTCCTCGCAGTTCTCGTCGTAATAGTTGACCGCCTTGAAGCTCTCCTGCCCGCGCGAAAGGGCGTATATGTTGGCGGTAATAAGCTCGCCTTTGAGCCTTACGCTCTCGGCGTCGCGGCAGTCGAGGAGTTTTTGATTGATGACGGCAAGCCGCTTTTCGGCCTTTTTCTTTGCGGCGGCGACAGCCGAAAGCAGTCTGCGTCTGCCCTCTTCGAGCGATCGCTTAGCCGTCGTGTAGTCGTAAAAAAAGGTCTGCGCTTCCAAAAGGCAGTCAAAGTTCTTTCGATCCTTCAATGTGCTTTTCACCTTAAAGTCGAACGGTTCGCCCCCCTCGAAAACTACGCAGGGCGCAATGTCATCGCCCGAAAGATAGTCGCGGATATTTTCAGCCGTAACGTTCCCCCCGTACAGCGCGCATATCTCGGCGGCGGTGGAGTACGCCACGCCCTTTACCCTTTCGGAGATGAATCTGGCAGAGTCGCTCTCCTCGCGTGGGAAAAGGGCTTTGAGCCCCGCGATATCGTCGGGGGAAATTTTGTCCTGCGCCTCGGGCAGAACGTACTTCGCCCCCGGAAAGAGCACGCGGCGGGTGTTTTCGCCTATGGCGGTCGTCTTTAACGCCCCCAAAATTACGCCGTCCTTTACGAGCGTTGCGTTGGAATACTTGCCCATAAGCTCGCAGAACAAGGTCATTCGGGCTTCCTCGAACTCAGAAGTGCACAAAAATTTTATGAACGCCACCCGTTCGAAGGGCATCTGACCTATTTCGAGTACTTCGGCGTTCTGCAAATGCTTTCGAAGCAGCATGCAAAAGGCGGGCGCGGTCTGCGGGACGGGGCGGTCGTTTCGGGTGACGCTCATGCGGCAGTCGCGCGCCGAAAGGCACACGTCGAGTTTGAGAGTGCCTTTTTTGGTGTATATAAAAAAAGTAAGGGTATCGCGTTCGGGCTGAACTATCTTCGAAACTTTCCCATTCTTAAAAGTTTCGTCCAGCTCGCGGACGACGTATTTCAACGTAAAAGCGTCTTGCGGCATATTTCCCCTTTGCGGCTGAGACCCGCGCTTCATTCGAATTTTTACCGCGGGTTGCGGGTTTAAGTTAAATGACCTCGACCGCGGGTTGCGGGTTTAAGGCGGGTAACTTCCCCCGCGCGTTGCGGCGTAAACAGGCATTTTTTTAATTATATCCCAAAAAAAATCAAAAGTAAATTGTTTACCGCAAGTCAAAACGCTTTTCAAAATAAAAGTTATATGTTAAAATGTACTCTGCACGACGATATTATATAAATTGATTCTGCAAAAGAGCTTGTATAATATTACGGGATAAAACAAAGCGCGGCGAAAAGACGGCGTTATAAGGAGAAATTTTTTTATGCAATACACAAAGACGGCAGGCGAAAAGAGCACGGTAAAACTTTCTATCTCTTTCACCGAGGAAGAATGGCAGCAGGCGATAGGCAAGGCGTATTTTAAGACGCGCGGCAAGTATTCCGTGCCGGGGTTCAGAAAGGGCAAAGCCCCCAAACCCGTCATCGAAAATTACTACGGCAAGAGCGTGTTCTTCGAGGAAGCTCTGCAAAGCCTTTATTCCGAGCACTACTACGCCGTTCTCGAAAAGGAGAAAGAGAACTTCACCGCAGTGGGCGAACCCGACCTCTCCGTGGAATCCCTCGAAGACGGCAAGGGCGTTACCCTTGCGGCTATCGTGCCCGTAAAGCCCGAAGTTACGATAGAAAAATACACGGGTTTAAAAATCCGCAAGTTTGTGTATAATGTTACCGACGCCGACGTAGACCGCGAAGCAGAGAAAATTCTTCAGTCGCAGGCAACGACCAACGAGGTCAGGGACAGAGCCGCAAAGATGGGCGATATAGTCAACATCGACTTTTCGGGCAGCGTAAACGGCGAAAAGTTCGCGGGCGGCACCGCCGAGGACTACGACCTCGAACTCGGCTCGGGGAGCTTTATTCCCGGGTTCGAAGAGGCGGTAGCGGGAATGAACACGGGCGAGGCGAGGGACATAAGCGTTAAGTTCCCCGACGACTATCAGGCGGACAACCTCCGCGGCAAAGACGCAGTGTTCACCGTTAAGCTCAACAAGATAACCGAGCGCGTGCTTCCCGAACTTACTGACGAATTCGTAAAGGCGCATGCGGGCGCGGCTACCGTCGGGGAATATAAAAAGACTGTTCGCGAACGCCTTGAAAGGCAGGCGGAGAGCCGCGGCAGAGACGAGACCGAGGGCAGTATCTTAATGGAAATAAGCAAGTACACCACGGTCGAGATCCCCGACGCGATGATCGAGAGCGAGATAGACAGAATAGTGCAGGAGTTCTCGTACAGGCTCATGTATCAGGGGCTTAAACTCGACGACTACCTCGGCTATATGAATTTGAAGCTCGAAGAATTCCGCGCGCAGTTCAAAACCGAGGCGAACAGAAGAGTGCTCTGCCAGCTCATCGTCGACAAGATAATAAAGACCGAAAACTTCAAAGCCGAACCCGAAGAGGTCGACGCGAAAGTCGCCGAGCAGGCGAAGTCGGTCGAAAAGACGGCGGAAGAGTACAAAAAGACCATCGACCCCCGTCAGCTCGAATACATTTCGAACGACATAATAGTTACCAAGCTCTTCGACTTCCTCCAGGCAAACAACGAAATGGTGTTGGAGGACGTTAAGGAAGAAGCCCCCGCGGCTTCGAAAGAGGGCGACGGCGCAAATGTCGGGACGACCGCCAAAAAAACCGCCGCCAAAAAACCCGCCGCCAAAAAGACGGCAACCCAAAAGACGACCGCCAAAAAGGACGAGGAAAAGCCCGACGGCGGCGACGATAAATAATAACGGTTGATAAATAACGATTGATAAATAACGGCGCGCAGACGGCGGCAAATAATAACGTTACAAGTTATCGCCCGTCGGCAAAAAAGCAAAATTTAAGGATACCGCAAAAAACGGTTCAAAAAAAGGAGCATATATGAACGGAGAAAGAGGGGCGCTTATACCCTATATAATCGAGCAGACCTCGCGCGGCGAGCGTTCGTTCGACATTTACAGCAGACTTTTAGAGGACAGAATAATTTTCATCACGGGCGAGATAGACGACGCGGTGGCGAACACCGTTGTGGCGCAGCTCATCTTCCTTGAAAACAAAGACCCGTCGAAAGACATCAGTCTGTATATCAACAGCCCGGGCGGCTCGGTATCGGCGGGGTTTGCCATTTACGACACCATGAACTATATCAAGTGCGACGTAAGCACCATCTGCATAGGCATGGCGGCGAGCATGGGCGCGTTTTTGCTTTCGAGCGGGCAGAAGGGCAAGAGGTTCGCCCTTCCCAACAGCGAGATAATGATCCACCAGCCTTTGGGCGGCGCGCAGGGACAGGCGAGCGACATCAAAATAGCCGCAGACCATATCTTAAAGACAAGGCGCAAGCTGAACACCATACTTTCGCAGAACACGGGTAAGCCCTTAGAGATAATCGAGCGCGACACCGACCGCGACAACTACATGTCAGCCGAAGAGGCGATGGGGTATGGGTTGATCGATCGTGTCTTTTACAAACGGTAATACTGCCGCAAACTTCGTATATGCTTCGTTCTGCGGTGTCGCGTTTGCGTTTTTGCTCAGTCACTTACGTCATTGTAAGCTCCTTTCGCAAAATCCGCGCGCTCCTTGCATAACTCGCATCTACAAAGTTTCTCACTTCGTACAGCTTCCGCAAAGCTCGAATAAGCTACGCAATACTGTGTTGAACGTCGCTCCGCCTTGTTCGTGTACTTCATTGTACACTCGCTTCGGTCGTCGCTCGTTCGCCTTGTCTTGCTTGCTTCTTCGAACTTTCTCACTTCGTAATTGCAAGGACGACCGAGCACCCTAAACTCCCCATTCGCGCACTCCCGCTACCCCTACCCTCGCCCTCCCCCTCCGAGGCGGAAGGGGAGGGAATGGAAGGAAGAACAGGGGGAGGGAACACAAGGGAGGGGGTCACCTCTCGCGTTGAACAGCCACTCCGCCGTTTTCCCTCAACGCCGTTAAGACGCATGGTCAAGCGGAACGCTTGCTCGCGTTGAACAGCCGTTCCGCCGTTTTCCCTCAACGCTGTTAAGACGCATGGTCAAGCGGAACGCTTGCTCGCGTTGAACAGCCGCTCCGCCGTTTTCCCTCAACGCCGTTAAGACACTTGATTAAACGGAACGTTTACATACTCCCATCGGGGAACAAAAGGTTCCCCAAAACAAGGACTCAAATAATATGAAAGACCAAAAAACCTGTTCGTTCTGCGGCAAGCCCGCGGAATTGGTACAAAGGCTGATAACGGGCAAAAACGGCGCGTGCATATGCGACGAATGTATCGAGATCTGCCGCGATATGTTAAAGGACGGCGAGTCCCCCGCCGAAACGCAGGCAGTGCCCTTAAAGCCCCCCGCCGAATTAAAGGCGGAGCTTGACAAATATATCGTAGGACAGCACGAGGCTAAAAAAGTGCTCTCCGTCGCAGTCTACAACCACTACAAGCGCATCAACAGCTTGGGCAAGCAAGAGGGTTCGCCCGACGACGACGTAGAGATAGAAAAGAGCAACATTCTGCTTTTGGGACCTACGGGTTGCGGCAAGACCTTGCTTGCAAGAACGCTTGCAAAAATTCTCAACGTGCCCTTTGCCGCCGCCGACGCCACCACTTTGACGGAGGCGGGCTATGTGGGCGAGGACGTTGAGAACATTCTGTTAAAGCTCATACAGAACGCCGACTACGACATAGAACGCGCCCAGAGGGGAATTATATATATCGACGAGATAGACAAAATTGCCCGCAAGAGCGAGAATGTTTCGATAACCCGCGACGTATCGGGCGAGGGCGTACAGCAAGCCCTTTTGAAGATAATCGAAAGCACGGTGGCAAACGTTCCCCCGCAGGGCGGCAGAAAGCACCCCCAGCAGGAGTGTTTGAGGATAGACACCACCAACATCTTGTTCATCTGCGGCGGGGCGTTCGTGGGGCTTGACAAGATAGTTCAAAAGCGCAAAGACAGCACCACCCTCGGCTTCGGCGGCAAAGTAAAAGAGGGCGACGAGGACATGTACGAAATGCTCTCCGACGTAAAGCCTCAGGATCTCACGCAGTTCGGGCTTATCCCCGAGTTCGTCGGTCGCGTTCCCATAGTGGTAAGCCTTCACCCCCTGAACGAGGACGCGCTCGTCAGCATTTTAACTCAGCCGCGCAACGCCATAATCAAACAATATCAAAAACTCATAGCCATGGACGGCGTAAAACTCACCGTTGAAGATTCCGCCGTGCGCGAAATAGCAAGCACCGCCATACGCCTTAAAACGGGTGCGAGGGGTTTAAGGACTATAATCGAGGGCTTTATGACCCCCGTCATGTACAGACTTCCCTCCGAAAAGGACGTAAAAGAGGTTATAGTTACAAGAGAGTGCGTAACCGAAAGGGCAGAACCCAAAATAATTTACAAAGAATCGGCGTAAGTCCAAGGGTTTTCGCTTAAAGGCGGCAGGCAAATTTCAATAAAATTTTTCGCGCAATTGCCTCTTTTTAAGGGGCGTTGCGCTTATTTTTACAAGGAGTACATATGGCAAGGAACCGTACAGAAAATCTCCCCGTGCTTGCGCTTCGGGGCAGGGTGGTCTTTCCCGCGACCACAATATCGTTCGACGTGGGCAGAACTTTCTCGCTTGCGGCTCTCCGCTACGCGGGCGAAAACTGCGGCTCGCGCGTGTTCGTCGTTGCCCAAAAGGACGCGGAGATCGAAAAGGTAACGCTTGAAAATCTTTTCGAAGTAGGCACGGTCGCCTATATAAAGCAAATTGCCCGTCTGCCCGGCAACAGCGTGCGGGTGACGGTAGAGGGCGACTACCGCGCGCAGATAGTCGGAACTTCCCTTTCCGAGGGCGCGATAACTGCCGACGTTTCCGAACTTAAACCCATACGCGGCGAGGAAGCCCTCGAAGAGGCGTATATGCGCACCTCGCTCGACATTCTCAAAGAGATATGTTCCGAAGATCCTGCGCGCTTCCCCCGCGACATAGCCGAAAAGCTGAGCGGCAAAGACGTTGAGCCCGAGCGGTTCGTCGGCGTTATTGCCGAAAGTCTGCGCACGTCGGTTACCGTAAAGCAGGAACTTCTGGAAGAAGTGCGCGTTATAGAACGCCTTAAAATGCTGGGGAAAGTTCTCAACGACGAGCTTGAAATAGGACGGCTCGAACACAAGATAAACGCGACCGTTCGCCAGAACATAGAGAAGAACCAAAAGGAGTATTATCTTCGCGAACAGCTCCGCGCAATTCACGGCGAGCTGGGCGACGACGAGGATGAAAAGCAGGAGCTTGAACGGCGCATAAAGCAAAAGGGCATGCCCGAAGAGGTCGAGCAAAAAGCCCTTAAAGAGCTGTACAGAATGGACAAAATGCAGCAGACCTCGCCCGACTACAACGTGCTCAGAATGTACCTCGATTGGCTTTTGGATCTGCCTTGGCACGAAAAGACCGACGGCGACGCCACCCTCGAAGAGGCGGTAAAAGTGCTCGAAGAGGACCACTACGGGCTTGAAAAGGTAAAGGAGCGCATAACCGAGTACTTTGCCGTGCTCAAACTCACGGGCGGACTCAACGCGCCCATACTCTGCCTTGTAGGTCCGCCCGGTGTGGGCAAGACCTCGATAGCATCGTCCGTCGCCCGCGCCTTAAAGCGCAAGTTCGTCAGAATGAGCCTCGGCGGGGTAAAGGACGAGGCGGAGATACGCGGTCACCGCAAGACGTATATAGGCGCGATCCCCGGAAGGATAATAGCGGGCATGAAGAACGCGGGCACTATCGACCCCGTTTTTCTGCTCGACGAAATAGACAAGCTCTCTTCGGATATGCGCGGCGATCCCGCCAGCGCGCTTCTGGAAGTGCTCGACCCCGCGCAGAACTCGACTTTCCGCGACAGGTATCTCGAAGTTCCCTATGACCTCAGCAAAGTTCTCTTTATAACCACGGCGAACAGCCTCGACGGTATTCCCCGACCCCTGCTCGACAGAATGGAAGTAATAGAGCTTAACGGCTACACGCAGGAAGAGAAGAGGGAGATAGCAAAGAGGTATCTCGTTCCCAAGCGCGTAAAGGCTAACGGGCTTGAACTTTCGCACGTCAAATTCACCGACGAAGCCCTCGACCTCATTATAGCGGGCTACACGCTCGAAGCGGGCGTGCGCTCCCTCGAAAGGCAGATCGACGCCGTATGCCGCAAACTCGCCGTAAAGATAGCGGGCGGCGACGATAAAAAACACACCGTGGGCGTCAAAGCCGTCGGGGAATATCTCGGTTCGCGCAGATACGAAGATAAACCTTTGAGAAGCGAGGACGAAGTGGGCGCGGCTACGGGGCTTGCGTGGACGGCGTTCGGCGGCGTGACCCTTACCATCGAGGTGTCGGCAATGCACGGCAAGGGCAACGTTATGTTAACGGGCAAGCTCGGCGACGTCATGCAGGAGAGCGCGCGTGCGGCTATCACCTATATCCGCTCGCAGAGCGGGGAATACGGCATACCCGAGGACGCGTTCGAAACCACAGATATCCACGTTCACGTTCCCGAGGGCGCGACCCCCAAAGACGGACCGAGCGCGGGCATAACCATGGCGTGCGCCATACTTTCGGCGTTCACCAAAAAACCCGTTCGGCACGACGTGGCGATGACGGGCGAAATTACCCTCCGCGGCAAGGTTTTGCCCATAGGCGGACTTAAAGAAAAGGCTCTCGCCGCCTACCGCGCGGGTATTTACGAGGTGATAATCCCCGCCGACAACAAAAAGGATTTAGAGGAGATCCCCGCCGACGTGCGCGAAAAGTTGCGCTTTATCCCCGTTACCTGCGCCGACGCGGTGTTCAAAAACGCCATAGTCGGGCTGTGATAAGCCTCGTTGAGCGGGGCAGCCGAAAAATTTTTTCAGAGCTTAACGGCGGGGGAATTTCGTACAGAGTATGCAAAATTTTCAGGGAAAATTTATAACGAGCGCGGCTTCGAAGAGCCAATTTTTGAAGCCCGAAAAACCGCTCATTGCCGTATGCGGCAAGTCGAACGTGGGCAAATCGAGCTTTATCAACGCGCTTGCGAACAACAAAAAACTCGCCAAGGTCTCAAAGGAACCGGGGCGGACGCGGCTCGTCAACTACTTCGACTTCGGCGGGTTTGTGCTTGCCGACCTGCCGGGGTACGGCTTCGCAAGGGTGAGCAAGGGCGAAAAGGAGAAGTGGGCGAACCTCTTGGAGGACTTCTTCAAAGAGGAAAAAACGGCGCACGTGTTCGCGCTTACGGACATTCGCCGCGAACCTACCCCCGACGATCTGCAGATGGCGGAGTATCTCTATTATTACGCCATACCCTTTACGGTGACGGCTACAAAGGCGGACAAGCTCTCGCGTGCGCAGACGGCGCGGATACTGCTGAAGATCGCGGCGGCGTATAAGTGCGGCACGGGCAACGTTATATGCTGTTCCTCGCAGACCCGTTCCGGCTTCGACAAAATCTGTGAAATAATAGACAAGACGATAGAGCTTTTTAATTGACGATAAAAAATATAAGGTAAAAAACTGTGCGGCGGGCGACTTTTCAAAGTCGCCCGCCGCAAGCGTTTCGCCGCTTCGCCCGACAAAAAATAGTCCGCAAATTCTTGACAAATGCTTTATATGGTTATATACTTTACTTGAAAATATCGTTCGCAAAAACCGCGTTCTGAGCGTTCTGAGCGTTTTGAGCGTTCTAAGCGTACAAACCGCGTTCAACTCGTTCCTCACTCTTTCAATAATGGAGAATATAAAATAATATGAAAAACAGTAAAGTCTTTCTGTCGGCGTTCATATTGACGTGCATGGCGTGGACGTATACCGCGGCGTTCGTTCCGCTGTTTTGCTCGTTCGCCACGTCGATGATACCTCAACTGCCCATGACCGAGCTTTTAGCCGTGCGGGCGTTGTACGTCTCGAATTTTCTGCCGCTCATCACAGCGTATCTGTTGCTTGCGATACCCCTTATTCCCCTCACGGTTTTTGCGTTAAAGGCGCAGAGGGGCGAAAGCGTTTTGCCCTCTTTGCGCAACGCGCTGTTGGTCGCCGCCGTTCTCGGCGTTTTCGGGGTCGTAACTTCCTTTGTCGCAAATCTGCTCTTTCTTACGTCGTTCCGCACATTCACTGCCGCAAGTGTCTGCATAGCGGGCGGCGGGCTTGTGTTCACGGCGGTTTACGTTGCCGCGATAATACTTCACATTGTCAACTTCAACAAGTATAAACCCCAACTTATAGCCTCGGAAAGCGCAGAAAGTTTCGGACGCGACACATTGCGCAAGGTAACGCTCATCGCCTCGACCGCTTTCCTCTCGCTTATGGCGGTGTATGTTGCGGCGTATGCGCCCGTGATTTTCGGTTTGTTTGCGCAGGTTCTGAGCAGACATCAAGCGGAGACGGGATATCCCTATCTTATGAACGGTTACCTTATAGCTCTGCTCATAACGCTCGGTTATTTCTATGTTCTCTCATTCGGCACTCTCGCCTATAACACCGCAAAGGCGTTCGGGCATTTCAGAGGCAAGGACAGCCTGCGCAAACTCTGCGTTTCGACGGTGGTTGCGGCGGTATGCACCGTTATTTCCGTGCTCGTTTCGTTGACTTTGAACACTGTTTATCTGTTGTTTTTGAGATATTCTTGGGACATCGGCTGGACGATAGCCGGCGGGGGATATGCCTATACCTGCGTTGCGTTCGCCGTTATGGTGCTCAATATTATCAATTACAGAAGCTACAAGGCGAAAGTTTCGGGCGGCAAGAGCGAAGAGGGCGAATCTCTCCCAGAGGGCAACGCCGTTGCGTGAAAGGATATAAAGCGTATATAAAAATATGAAGCGGCGGGCGACTTTGAAAAGTCGCCCGCCGCATTATAATAATAACTGTCACCCTGAGCAAGCGAAGCGCGTCGAACGGGTCTATTCCGCAGCATAGCGGAGTAATTATTACAGAAATGTGGGTGTTGGTTTCAAAGAGCAAGCACAGACCACGTTGGGATTATCTCGGTCAATCCCGCGCCTACGGCGCGTGTCATATCCCTCGAAATGACAGTGCCTTAATATGCTCCGATATTATAAGAAAAACCCCTACCCTCCCCTCCCCCTTGAGAAAGGGGAGGGAATATTGGGCGGAGAAATTACAAGGGGGAGGAATGAAAGGTGGGGGGTTACCGCGGCGCCCGCCGCATAATTTTTACCACAACTTTTTGCGCGATAGCGCAAAAAATTTCACTTTTGCCGTAAGGCAAAAATTTCACTTGCACGAAGTGCAAATTTCACTTGCGGCGGCACGCCGCAAATTTCACTTTTTTGCTTACGCAAAAAAATTTCACTTTTGCGTTAGCAAAAACTCACTTTATCCCCAACAGCTTTTCGATGAGCTTGTAGCCGTCGGCGACGTACTCGCCCGTCTTTGCCGCCTCGTCCTCGGTGTAGCGCGGCGCGCCGTTGCCGAGGTCTTTTGTGTTTGTGTAAATAAGGTAGGGTATAGGGTCGGAGACGTGCGTTTTGCAGGCGCAGGGAGTGGGGTGGTCGGGGCAGACGAGCATTGCAAACCTTTCCCCTTTCAGCCTCTCCAAAAGGGTCTTTACGACCTTCGAATCGATTTGCTCGATAGAATAGATCTTGTGCTCGGGGTCGCCGTGGTGACCGCACTCGTCGGGGGCTTCCATGTGGATATATACGTAATCCAACCCGCCGATGAGCGCGTCGGCGGCGGCGTTCGCCTTGCCGAGGAAGTTGGTGTGATATTCTCCCGTCGATCCTTCGACCTCGATTATCTTCATTCCCGCAAGCATGCCGATGCCCTTAACAAGGTCGACTGCGGAAATAACTCCGCCCTTTAACCCGCGCAGTTTTTCAAAGTTTTCGAGCGCGGGTTTCGTGCCCTCGCCCCACAGCCAAATGCTGTTGGCGGGGTTTTTGCCCTCGGCTTTCCGCCTTAAATTTACGGGGTGGTCTTTGAGCAATTCGTAGCTCTTTTTCATAAAATCTAAATATATATGCGCATTTTCGCCCTTGGGAAGGTACTCCGTTATCTTTCTGTCCGAAATATCGTGGGGCGGGGTAAGGGTGTGCCCCGTCTTTCCGCAGTCGGCAACAAGGCAGTGGCGGTACGAAATGCCGGGGTAAAAAGTAAACCCCCCGCCGTCCAGATGATCCTTCAAAAAGTTTATAAGTTCCCGCGCCTCTTCGGTGGATATCTCGCCCGCCGAATAGTCGAGCATGGTCTTATCCTCGTAAGCCCCGCCGTCCGAAAGGGTGACGAGGTTGCACCTCAACGTCACGTCGGTGGGCTTCAAATCTATTCCCATCGAAACGGCTTCGAGGGGGGAACGCCCCGTGTAAAAATCGGCGGGGTTAAAGCCCATCACCGACATATTCGCCACGTCGCTCCCCGGCTTCATTCCCGCGGGCACGGTCTTGCACAGCCCCACTTCCGAGCGGGGCGCAATGCCGTCCAGAACGGGCGTTTTTGCCTTTTCAAGGCAGGTCTTGCCGCCGAGGCTGTCCATTTTCCAATCTGCCATTCCGTCGCCGAGCACAACTACATATTTCATAATTCACCTGTTAAAAATATCAATATATATTGAGTTTTTTGCCTTTTGAACCGCATTTTCGGGGTAACGTTACAACTTGCTTCAACGCGTTCTTTTTGGTAACGTAACACTTTTTTTAACGCTTTTTTTTCGGGGTAATGTTACAATTTGCCCCAAAAGCGTTTGGCTTGGTAACGCCGCCCGCGCCTATGTATTCAGATCCCAATCGACGGGCTGTTTGCCGTGGGAGACGAGGTATTCGTTTGTTTTGGAAAAGAACCTGCACCCGAAAAAGCCGTTGTACGCCGAGAGGGGCGAGGGGTGCGCGCACTGCAAAATGAGGTGTTTCGAAGTGTCGATGAGAGGGGCTTTGCTCCGCGCGTTGCCGCCCCAAAGAATGAACACGTTGTTCCGCGTGCGCTCGCTTATGAGCTTTATAACTCCGTCGGTGAACCAGCTCCAGCCGCACTTCGCGTGGGAGTTGGCAATGTGTTCGCGCACGGTGAGTGTGGCGTTCATGAGCAGCACTCCGCTCTTCGCCCATTTGGTAAGGTCGCCGCAGTTCGGTTCTTCGATGCCCAAATCGTCCCGTATTTCCTTAAAGATATTTTGGAGGGAAGGGGGGAGCTTTACGCCCGCCTTTACCGAAAAGCACAGCCCGTGCGCCTGCCCCGGCTCGTGGTAGGGGTCCTGACCCAAAATGACGGCTTTGAGCGAGGAGAGCGGGGTGAACCGAAAGCAATTGTAAAGATCGTACATGTCGGGGTAGACGGTGTAGTGCGAGTACTCGTAAATGAGAAATTGCCGTATATGTTGATATTTTTCGTCCGAAAAGAGGGGTTCGAGCAGTTCGTCCCAGCCTCCGCCCAAAGGTTTCATTCGTGTTTTTTCTCCTTAAAAACCGCGCTTGCGCGCGGTCGGTTCGGGCGGCAAAAATGCCCTTAAACGCTTGCAAAGAGTATTTTTTCGGCGTTCTCTGAGAGTGCGGCAAGGCAGAGCGAAAGGTTTTTATAATACTGCTCGGTAGTCGAGCCGCTTCCCGCTATATCCGAAATAGCCTTGAACGAATAGCACCGCACGCCCGCGTGCGCGCACACCTGAGCGATCGCCCCGCACTCCATGTCCCTCATATCGGCTTTGAGGGTGTTGGTGAGCAGTAAAAAGTCGCTTTCTCTGTCGTCGAAGCGGTCGCCCGTGCCCAGCCTTTTTGCGGGGAAAACGTCGCTAACGCTCAGCGCAAGGTAGTTTTTGTCGAACTCGTTGAGCGTGCCTATCTCGGTATTATTTATATGGCAGAGGTCGAAGTCGTACTGAACGACCTCCGAAACGCCGTATATATTGCCGACGGCAAGGTCTTTATTGAGCCCGCCCGCAACTCCTGCGTTAATGATGATGTCCGCCCCGAGCAGATCGGCGCAGTACTGCGCTCCGCTCGCCGCGTTCGCCTTGCCCACGCCGCACACCACCACGGCGCACATCTCGCCGCCGAGTTCGCCGCGCACCGTGCGCTTGCCGTTTATCACAACGTCGCTTAAAACGTCCATTTTATCTATGAACGGCTGCGCCTCTTTTTCCATTGCTATAACAAAACACTTCATAACTTTCCTCTGCACACGCACGCCACGCCGAACTTAAAGCGTTCGAAGCTAAGTTCAACGTCTGCCTGCTGCCCGAAATAGTACAGCTTTCCGCCGAAAAACTCAATATGTTTTACGCTTTCCCACAAGTTGTACCCGTTGAGTTTTATAAAAGCCTCCCGCGCCGTCCAGTGCGCAAGGAAGCCGTCCTCGCACGTGATTTCGCCCCGTTCTCGCTCAGAAAAGGAGTTGAAAACGCCCTTTGGAACGCCTCTGCCGTAAAGCTCCAAATCGATTCCTACGGGGCTTTTGCTTATTATAAATACGCCCCTGTCGCCGCTGTGCGCAAGCGAAATACAGAGGGGGGTTCCCTCGACATACGGCTTGCCGTTCTGCGTTTTGAGTATCTTAGCCCGATAGCCGAGCCGTTCGAAAAGCCTGCGTTCAAGTTCGCCGTAAATTTCCCCGCGCGGCACGAAATAAAGTTCCTCGCCCAGCTTTTGCAAACTTTCGCCGTTGGTTTCGCGGCAGTCGGTAACTTCGCCCCCGCCCGAACTCATAGCATAAGACTCTCGATATATTCTATTTGCTCTTTGGTCGCAAGGTCTTTGGTGAACGCGCACGCGCTTCCCGCCGCCGTGGCGTAGTTGAGCGCGGAGAAGTAGTTGCCCGATCTGATATATTCGTGCAGAAATCCCGCGATCATCGAGTCGCCCGCGCCCACCGAGTTGACGAGCTGACCCCTCGCCGCGCGCACGTACATCGACTGCGAAGTCTCGGTGACCATCGCCGCCCCCGAACTTCCCATCGAGACTATTACGTTCCTTGCGCCCATCTCCTGCAATCTGCGGGCGTAGGCGAAGATCTCCTCGAGGTCGGGCACGGTCGAAAGCCCGAATATCTCGCACATTTCGTATATGTTGGGCTTTATGAGGAAGGGCTTGTATTTGAGCGTTTCGGTGAGCAGTTTGCCGCACGCGTCGACGACGACGTTTATGCCCTGAATACCTTTGAGCCTTTTTAAGATAGAGGCGTAGGTGTTGTAGTCGAGGGTCGAGGGCACGCTCCCGCAGATGACGAGCCAGTCGCCCTCTTTCAGAAGGGCTTTTAACTTGCGGACGAGCTTGTTTACGTCCGCCGCGCTCACCTCCGCGCCCGTGCCGTTTATGTCGGTTTCGGTGTTGCTTCTCACCTTTACGTTTATGCGGCTTCTGCCCGAAACGTCGATAAAGTCGAATTTAAGCCCTAACTCGGCAACTCTGTCGCGGATATATTCGCCTGTGAATCCCGCGATGAACCCCAGCGCAAGCGATTGGTCGCCCAGCTCTTTGAGCGCGAGCGACACGTTAAGACCCTTGCCGCCCACGGTAAGGCGTTCGCCCGAAGTGCGGTTTATAATTCCGCTTTTGATATTGTTCACCCGAACGTAGTAGTCGAGCGAGGGGTTGAAGGTCACCGTATAAATCATACTTTAACTTTATAGTATTTGGACCGAAAAGTCAATAAAAATCAAAAACAAACGCTTGATTTTTTTGCTCGGGGCAATATATAATATAGTAAACAAGGTTCGCGCACGCAAAAAAGCGCGCCGCCTTTCGGGCGAGTTTCAGATTCGATTGGCGGAAGAGAAGGAGAAAAGCATACCAAAGGCTCGGCTTTGTAAAAACGGAAACTAAATTCAAACGCAGATAAAAGCGAAAAAGTCGTAGCTTTCCCCTCGTACAGAGCTGCAAGCTGCGCGCTCGCCGCTTAACTTAAAGCGGTCCGTTTTGCGCCGTATTCCGTTGACGGCGCAGAGCGTCATCTTAACGGATAGCACAGCGCGCGTCCGACCGCGCGCGCCCGTGCAAAATTTTTTGCGGTCTGCCCCGCGCCCGCCCCGTCCGTCGGGAAGCGCGGTCAAGCCAAAGGCGGAATAAGTATGTAGAAAGCTCCGACGACACCGTCAAGACTCGGGTGCAAGTCCCGACTCGTCCACCAACGCCCCGCGACGCATAAAGCGTCGCGGGGCGTTGGTGGACAATGTGCATACGTAGGGCTTGCGTTCCGTCGCACCGAAGCCCGCAGGGCGTTGTTGCAAATAAATAATAAAAGCAAGTTTTACAGACAAGGCAAGGGGGGAAGGATCGGAGAGGGACGGTTCTGCCTTGTATTGACATTTAGCGCAAAAGAGTATATAATGATAAAAGAGGTTTAATATGAAGATCTGCGTATTCGGCGCGTCGAGCGCGCACATTGACGACATTTATATAAAGGCGGTGGAAGAGCTGGGCGAAAAGCTCGCAAAGCGCGGGCACTCGCTCGTATTCGGCTGCGGCGCGACGGGGCTGATGGGCGCGGTCGCGCGCGGGGTGAAGAGGGGCGGCGGCTATATCCACGGCGTTATCCCCGAATTTTTCCGCGACGAGGGAGTGGAAGTGCTCTACGACGGGTGCGACGAGATCACCTACACAAAGACCATGTCCGAACGCAAGCAGACGATGGAGGACGTAGCCGACGCCTTTATAGTAGTCCCCGGCGGGATAGGCACGTTCGAGGAGTTCTTCGAGGTGCTCACCTTAAAACAACTCGCCCGTCACGACAAGGCGATCGCCATTTTCAACGTCGAAAACTACTACGATTCGCTCGAAGAGTTCATGAAAACGGTCACAAAAAGACGGTTCATAACCTTTAAGTGCTACGAGATGTATTCCTATTTCGACTCCGCCGACAAAATTCTCGACTATATCGAGGGCTACGCGCCCACGCACACCCCGTGGCAAAAGCTCAAAATAGGTGACTGATGATAACCGTATCCTTTGTATGCCTCGGCAATATCTGCCGTTCGCCCATGGCGGAGTTTATGTTTGAAAAGCTCGTTAAGGATAAGGGTGTTGCCGATAAGTTCGAAATAAACTCGTTCGGCACGTCCGACTACGAAGAGGGCAACCCCATACATACCCCCGCGCTCGAGGCGTTGCGCGCACACGGTGTGCCCGTTAAAAGGCATACCGCCCGCCAGCTTACCCTGCCCGACGTCATAAACAGCGACTATATTATTGTGATGGACGGCGGAAACCTCTTCGACGTGCTTCGGCTCACGGGCGGGAACTTCGGCGACAAGGTTTTCAAACTTATGTATTTCACGGGCGACCCGCGCGACGTGGAAGATCCCTGGTATACGCGCGATTTCGAGAGAACCTACCGCGAACTCGACGAGGGATTGAACGCCTTTTGGCAGTACCTGTTGCGCGAGCGCGGCGGCGAAATGGGGGAAGGGGAGTAGTAAAAAGAAAAAAGGTGTTTTTTGGCGCGCGCGGGCGCGGCGTTTGCCGCGCCCGCGCGCTTTGCTCCCGTTAAACTTCGTATATGCTTCGCAAGCGTTCCGCTTGACCAAGTGTCTTAACGTCGTTGAGGTAATACGGCGGATAGGCTGTTCAACATAAAACGGTGTCGCGCTTGCGTTTTTGCTCGGTAAGGCTAACGCCTTCGGTACGACACTTACTTCATTGTAAGCTCCTATCGCAAAATCCGCGCGCTCCTTGCATAACTCGCATCTCCGAAGTTTCTCACTTCGTAATTGCAATTTACTTCGTTCAAGCACTTCTAAATAATATCGGAGCACATTATGGCACTGTCATTTCGAACGACATAAGAATCCCGCGATAGCGGGTTCGATTGAGTGAGAGAATCCCCCTGTGGTCCGTGCTTGCTCTTTGAAACGCGTACCCTATTTTAAATAATAACCGCCTTATTATAATAACTCCGCTATACTGCGGAATAGACCCGTTCGACGAGCTTCGCTTGCTCAGGGTGACAGTTATTATCGGAAATAGCGGCGGGCACTTTTCAAAGTGCCCGCCGCATACTTTTTCATTTCACTTTTTTGCGCAATCAAAAAATCACGCCCGCACCCTTTTACGCCTTTTGCACGGAAGGTTTGCGCCCGAAAAGTTTGGGCTTGGGCTTGTCGGCGGCGCGGCGGTCCTTGCCGTAGAAGAAGAGGGCGACCGTCCCCGGTCCCACGTGCGAACCCGTGCAGATGTCGTAGTATTCCACAATTACCTCGCCCGCGCCCTTTTCCTCGATGAGCGACTTTAAGGTGAGCGCGTCCTCTTCGCTGTCGGCATGGCAAATGGCGACCGTCTGCTCTTGCGGGTTCTCGGCGTTTTCGGCAAACGCCTCGGCAAGAGCCTCGATGGCGTGCTTTCTGCCCCGCTTTTTGTCGAAGAAAACTATCTTCGCGTTGTCGCCGCCGTCCGCCCGCAAAACGGGCTTGATGTTGAGGATCGTCCCCGCAATGGCGAGTGTAGCCGAAATTCTCCCCGTGCGCTTCAAATATTTCAAATCTCCCACGGTAAGATAGCTGTTTATCTTATAGGCGTTGTCCTTTATCCACTGCGCGCAAGCCTCCGCGCTCTCGCCCATATCCCTCAGTTTTGCCGCCTGAATGACCTGCAAGCCCTCGCCCATAGAGGCGTTCGCGCTGTCGCAGACGAACACCTTTCTGTCGGGGTAGAGCTTTTCGAGCTGTTCTTTGGCTTTAAGCCCCTGGTTGTAAGTGCCGCTTATGCCCGACGAAATAAAGGTAAACAGCACGTCGCGCCCCCTTTCGAGCGAGGGTCTGATCGTTTCGGCTATAATTTCGGCGGTCAGAAGCGAGGTCTTCACCTCAGCCCCCGCGCGCATATCGTCGTAGAACTTTTTGGCGGTGGCGGCAAAATCTTCGCCCTCGTTGCGGCAAAGCCGCTCTTCGCCGTTTACGCTAATCACGTACGAAAGCACCTTAATATCGTATTTTGTTAAGAGTTCTTCGGGAATGTTCGCGCCCGAATCGCAATAAATATCAAACATTTCTACCTCTTTTAAGGATATTTACAATAAAGTTTTGCGGTAACTTTCCCCGCCCGTGCGCCTTTTGCGGGCATTTTTTTCGCCCCCGCTTAAAAGCGCGACCCTTTTTACGATAGTTTTTATGGGGAACTTCGCCCCGCCCAAAGGTTTTTTCGGAAGGGTTTTCCGCACATGCACGGGGGAAGGATCGCAAAGAGCGGTTCAAGCCGAAGCCCGCCCCCCGGGCATTAAAAGGCTTTTGCAACTTCGTGCAACCACGCCCCGCCGCAGGCTGTTCCGTTCAAGGAACTTTCCCTGCCAACGCAAGCCGCCGCCGCAGTTCGGCAAGACTACGTTAAGCCGCCGCAAGCCGCCCGCCAGCCCAAGCTAACCGCCGCCGCAGTTCCGAGAAAGCCCAAGCCCGCTCACGCAAGCCGAACTTATATCGCACTATAACAGTATTACATTTTGTCGGATAATTACAACTTTTTTAGGGCCTAATGCGCTCCACTTTATAAAATTCGGGATAAACGCTTAAATTTCTCAACTCTACCGCTTTATTTTCACACTCTACTTACAGTAGAGTTGCTAATTTGCTTGTCTTTTCCGCGCGCGCGTGCTAAAATATATAATATGGACGATCTGAAAGACATAATCGCAAAAAATCTTACAGAGCTGAGAACGCAGGCTAAGCTCACCCAGCTTCAGCTTGCGGAGATGTTGAACTACTCCGACAAAGCCGTATCGAAGTGGGAGAGGGGCGAGGCTATCCCCGACGTCCGCGTTCTTGTACAGCTTGCCGAAATTTACGGGATAACCGTCGACGACATAATCAAGGGCAACACCGCCCCGCAGGGTAAACCCCACCTCAACATATCGCTCAAACGCGTGTTCACCGTCGCATTGTGCGTGGTTTTGGTGTGGTTTGTGGCGACGGGCGTTTTCACCCTTTTCTACTTCATTCCCGCAACGGCGGCGTACGCCTACCTCGTGTTCGTCGTCGCGCCGCTGCCCACGGCGATAGTGCTCACCGTCTTTTCGGTCAAGTGGGGCAATCGGGTGACCAACGCTGTAACAAGCTCGCTCATTCTGTGGACGGGCGTGCTCATCTTTCACATATACGTGTTGACTTTTTGCCCCCAATTCACGCAGATATATTACTTGTATATCTGTGCGGCGGTGTTCGAACTTTTGATAATTTTGTGGTTCGTCTACCGCGGGTTCGCCTCGAAAAAGACCTCGAACAGACAAAAAAAGCAACAGTAAATGCGCATATATAAGGGCGAACTTCCAACCGCAACGCCTTATATTTGCGCCGTTATTTATCGGCAATAAACCGACCCCGACGTTTGTCGGCTATAAACCTACTCCGACTTTTGTCGGCGGTAAACCTGCCCCGACGTTTGCAAAAAACCTCAAAGGAAAATTTTATGGATCTCAAAAAACTTGCTTGCTCGCTCATACCCGACGGCGATCTGCTCCCCACTGAGGAGTACGAAAAGATCTATCCCCCGCGCGACCTTAAAAAGGGGGCGGAGGTAACGCGCCTTGCGCCCTCGCCCACGGGGTTCATACACCTCGGCAACCTCTATTCCGCGCTCGCCGACGAGCGGACGGCGCACACCACGGGCGGCGTTTTTTATCTGCGCATAGAGGACACCGACGAAAAGCGCAAGGTGGACGGAGCGGTCGAAAGCGTTATACGCTCGCTCGACTACTTCGGCATAAAGTTCGACGAGGGGGCGGAGATGGACGCGCCCAACCTTTACGCCCCGTACTATCAGCGGCAGCGCGCCAAAATATACCGCGCCTTTGCAAAAAAGCTCATCGAAGAGGGGCTTGCGTACCCCTGTTTTTGCACCGAAGAAGAGCTTGAAAAGGTGAGGGAAGAGCAGAACGCGCAGAAGCTGGTAACGGGATATTACGGGGTCTACGCCAAATGCCGCAACCTTACCGAGGAGCAGATATACAAAAATCTCAGCGAGGGCAAGCCCTTTGTGATAAGGTTGAAGTCGCAGGGCGACGTCAATATAAAACACGCTTTCCGCGACGAGATAAAGGGGGAAATTACCGTTACCGAAAACGATCAGGACGTGGTCATCTTAAAGTCCGACGGCATACCCACCTATCATTTCGCCCACGCGATCGACGACCACTTTATGAGGACGACGCTCGTAATAAGGGGCGAGGAATGGCTTTCGAGCCTGCCCGTGCACCTCGAACTTTTCAAAGTGCTGGGCTTTCAGACGCCCCGTTACGGGCATACGCCCTCGCTTCTGAAGATGGACGGCGGCACAAAGCGCAAGCTCTCGAAGCGCAAAGACCCCGAACTATCCCTCGACTATTACCGCAAGGCGGGCTATTATCCCGACGCGGTCATAAAATATCTGCTTACCATATTGAACTCCAATTTCGAGGAGTGGTCGCTCAAAAATCCCCAAAAGAGCTGGCGGGAGTTCGGCTTCCGCGTAGACAAAATGGGCAAGAGCGGCGCGCTGTTCGACCTTGACAAGCTGTCCGATATTTCCAAAAACGAAATCGCCCTTTTGACCCCCGAAGAGGTGTGCGCCTTTCTGAAAGGCTGGGCGGAGGAGTTCGGAAGCCCGTCCGACAGGCGCAGATTCGACGACCAAACGTATATTATAAAAGTGCTCGCCCTTGTAACGGGCTTCGGCTTGAAGAAGAGGAGAAAGGACATCGAGCGCGCCGAGCAGGGAATAAGGCTTATAGATTATTTCTTCGACGATACCTTCACCCCCGACTATTCGTTCAGACAGCCCGCCGAAACGGTGAGGGAAATTCTCGGCTCTTTCGCCCGAAAATACGACCCCGCCGACGACAATCAGACGTGGTTCGAAAAGGTTAAAGAGGTAGCCCGCGCCCTCGGCTTTGCCGCGGAGACGAGCGAATACAAGCAGAACCCCTCGGCGTACAAGGGGAGCGTTTCCGACGTAGCCGAGGTGCTGAGGATCGCAATTACGGGTTCGCCCAACTCCCCCGACCTCTGCTCCATTATGAAGATACTCGGCAAGGAGCGCAGTTTAACACGCCTTGCCGCCGCCGCGCAGGCGGTAAAATAACGGTTTGATAATTTGCGCGACGATCGCCGCGCACAGTATAAAGCGACGCACGGGAGAAGAGATATGCAGGTATATACGGCGTTTTTGGTAGCGTGTTTTCTGTTTATAACGGGCAGTATGCTGGGCTGGGTGACGGAAGTGCTCTTCCGCAGATTTTTCACCGCCAAAAAGTGGATAAACCCCGGCTTTTTGACGGGACCCTATCTGCCGTTATACGGCTTCGGGATAGTGGGGCTGTTTGCCGTCTCGTTCATTCCAATATACACGGGCTATCCGTGGGTCGACGCCATTCTGATAATTTTGATCATGGGCGCGTTCATGACGCTCATCGAGTACATAGCGGGGCTTATCTTTATAAAGGGAATGAAGATAAAGCTGTGGGACTACACCAACCGTTGGGGCAACATACAGGGAATAATCTGCCCGCTGTTCTCATTTTTGTGGACGCTCGTCGGCGCGTTTTTCTACTTTGTAATACGCCCGTACGCCATAGACGCGGTAATATGGTTCGTCGAAAACATAGAATTTGCCTACATAATCGGGCTGTTCTCGGGGTTCTTCATAGTCGACCTCGCGCACTCTCTGAACCTCACCGCAAAGATCCGCAGTTTTGCCAAAGAGCACAGCATAGTTGTATCGTTCGAAAAGCTCAAAGAAAAGGCAAAGGAAAAGATAGAGCAATCGGGCGCAAAGCGTGCGAGCTTTTTCGCTCCGTTCAAGTCGGAGTTCACCTTAAAGGAGCACCTCGAAAACTACTCCCAATCGCTTTCGACCCCCGCCCCCGAAACTTTATCTTCCGAAGAACCCGAAGAAACTTCCAAATAATATCGGAGCACATTAAGGCACTGTCATTTCGAACGATATGACACGCGCCAAAGGCGCGGGATTGAGTGAGAGAATCCCCCCGTGGTCTGCTCGGGGCACTTTGAAACGCGCTATCACTTCCAAATAATATTCACCTTACAAAAACCCCGTTATGCTGCGGAATAGACCCGTTCGACGCGCTTCGCTTGCTCAGGGTGACAGTTATTATTAGAAGTTTGCTTGCTTCGGTCTCGCCTTTGGCGAGGGGTCGGGCAAAGCCCTCGAACGAAATTACAGTTATTAATAATTTCGTCCCAAATCACTTCCCCCCCCCACAAACCCAACCAAAAACTATATAAATTTCTTAAAAAAGGAGAATTTATATGCTTGAATTAATAGACATAAAAAAGGATTATCAGGCGGCGGGTGGACCCGTTCACGCACTCCGCGGGATAAGCGTCAGATTCCGCCGCAACGAGTTCGTCTCGATACTCGGCGCGTCGGGCTGCGGCAAGACCACCCTTTTGAACATAATCGGCGGTCTCGACCAATACACCTCGGGCGATCTTCTCATAGAGGGCGTAAGCACCAAGCAGTATAAAGACAGGGATTGGGACACTTACCGCAACCACTCGATAGGCTTCATCTTTCAAAGCTATCACCTGATACCCCACCAGACCATTTTGCAAAACGTCGAGCTTGCCTTGACGATCGCGGGCGTCGACAAGGAAGAACGCCGTGCGCGCGCCGAAGAGGCGTTAAAAAAAGTGGGGCTTGGCGACAAGATAAAAAACCGCCCCAACCAGCTTTCGGGCGGTCAGGCGCAGAGGGTGGCGATCGCCCGCGCGCTCATCAACGACCCCGAAATTCTGCTTGCCGACGAGCCGACGGGCGCGCTCGACTCCAAGACGAGCGTGCAGATAATGGAGCTTCTCAAGGAAATCTCCCGCGACAGGCTCGTCATTATGGTCACGCACAACCCCGAGCTTGCCGAAAAGTACTCCACGCGAATAATCCGCCTCGTCGACGGCGAAGTCGTCGACGACACGATGCCCTTCGACGGCGCGGAGCATGCCTCCGCGGCTGAAAATTCGGCTGAACTTTCGGCTGAAAATTCGGCTGAACCTAATGCTCAACCAGCTGTTGAACCCAAGGCTGAACCCGCTTCGGGCGAACCTTCCGCACAGGCTTCCGCAGAAAAAACAGCCGAAGATACTTCCGCCGCAAACACGGAAGAGGGAGAAACCGCCGACGACGGGAGCGCCGTTAAGGGCAAGCGCAGCAAGGGCAAAAAGAAAAAGACCTCGATGTCCATATTTATGGCGTTCGGGCTTTCGCTCAAAAATCTGCTTTCGAAGAGCAAGCGCACGGCAATGGTAGCCGTTGCGGGCAGTATAGGCATTATAGGCGTTTCGATGGTCCTCGCCATATCGGCGGGCGTGCAGGGCTACATACAGAGCATGGAAGACGACATGCTCTCGGGCTATCCCCTTTCGGTAACGCAGACCGCGCTCGATCTCGATTCGCTTTTGGACCTTGCCGAAACAATGGGCACGAACGAGGGCAAGCCCAAGCCCGAAAGGGTGTTCGTCGACTCCGTTCTCGACACGCTTATGGGATTGGGCGGAGCGAGCACGGTAAACGACATAACCGAGGACTACGTCAACTACGTGGACGCAATGCCCTCGGAGTACTGCAACGCCGTACAGTACGGCTACGGCTTTAACATAGCCAACAACATATACACCGATTTTAAGTTTTCGGCGGACAGCCAACCCCAAACCCTTTCGGTCACGGGCATACGCTCGATGTACACCTCCGTACTCGATAAGGCGTTGGAGGGCAACGAGAAGTACGAGGGCTATTCCTACCTTATAAGCACCGCGGGCACTTTCAGAGAACTTCCAGATAATCCCGAATTCATAATGTCGCAGTACGACATAATCGCCGACGCCACGGGCAAGGGCAAAGACCTCACCCAAAACGAGATAAACGAGATAATGACCTCGAAAGACAGCCTTGTGCTCGTCCTCGACGACAGCGCGGTCACCGATATAAATATGGGGCAGTTCGGCTACCTCACCGAAGAGCAGTTTTTGACATACGCCTACAAGGCTATGGATAAGTACGGCGAGGACGTCGACGGCAAATATCCCCAATACAAAGACCTCATCAAGGACATAACCCAAAACGGGCTTGACTACGGGGTATTCACGGGTGAAAACGCAAAGACCTTCAAGTGGTATCCCAACGATACCGTGTTCGCCGCCCCGACCGATCCCACCGAAACTTTTTCTGTTCCCGACGGCGTGGGGGGAACGAGGTTGGTTCCCGCAAGTATGTTTCCCTATACTTATCGCGACGACGCTCGGGAGTTTGCCGCGGACAGGTCGACAGCCGAAGACGTCGACCTTAAAGTAAAACTCATATTGCAGAAGAAAAAGGGCATATCCTACGGCGCGCTTTCGGCGGGAATGTACTACACGAACGCCCTCACCGAACACGCGCTCGCCTCTTCCGAAAAGAGCAAAGTGGTGGAGACGGCGAAGAACTACACCCTCGGGGCTTTTACGATACCCTATAATTACTCGTTCAGATACGAGGATTTCTCGGGCAAGGCTACGACGTTTATTTCGAAGAGCATGAGCATGATGTCGATGATGATGACCTCGATGTCGCAGAGCGAAAACCCCTACGAGGTAACGCCCGCCATGCTCGGCGGCGACAGACTGCCCACGCGGATAAACATCTATCCCGTCAACTTCGACAGCAAGGGGCTTGTCACCGACTACCTCGACAAGTGGAACGATGCGTGCAAGAGCGACGACGGCACGTTCACCTATATCAACGCCGACGGGCAAGAGGTAAAACTCACGGATCTTTCCGAGGCGCAGGTCATAAAATACACCGACTCCGTGGGGCTAATCATAAATATGATAAACACCATGATAGAGATGATAACGGTTGCGCTCGTGGCGTTCACCGCCCTCGCGCTCGTCGTGTCCACGGTAATGGTGGGAATAATAACCTATGTGTCCGTCGTCGAACGAATAAAGGAGATAGGCATTTTAAGAGCGGTAGGCGCAAGGAAGAAGGACATAAAACGCCTGTTCAACGCCGAGACCTTTATAATTGGTCTTGCCGCGGGCGTAGTTGGCATTGCCGTCACCTATCTTCTGTCGCTCATTCTGAACCTGATAATAGGAACGCTGTTCGGCATCTTCACGATAGCCGCGCTCCCCTGGTGGCAGGCTCTCGTAATGATACTCGTAAGCGTAACGCTCACCCTCGTTTCGGGGCTTATCCCCGCTTCCGCCGCCGCAAAGAAAGACCCCGTCGTCGCCCTCAGAACGGAGTAAGAGGGGGTTTATATCAAAAAACGCAAAGCGGCGACGCGCCCATGGCGCGCCGCCGCATATTATACTTATGATATTTTACATTACGACGATATTGCGGCTCTCGAACAGATCTTTAAGCTCCTTGGGGAACTCGCGGTCGGTTATGAGCACGTCGATATCCTCTATCTTCGCAAAGGTGTAGGGGTTTATCTTTCCTATCTTCGAGCTGTCGAGCATCATATAAACCCGTCTCGCTTTTCTGAATACGTTTTTCAAAAGGTCCGCCTCTATCTGGCTGTTGCACGAAAAGCCGTTGTCAATCGTGAACGCCGTCGCCGAGACCATAGCCGTTTCGAAGTTGGTTCTGTCGAAGTAGTCCTTCGAGACGGGGGAAGCCGTCGAAAGGTTGTCTTTCATAAGCTGTCCGCCGACCACGGTAATGTTTATGTTCTTCTTCTGCGCAAGCTCCATCGCAACGGCAACGCCGTTGGTGAATATGTTGCACTTAACGTCGGGCATTTCCTTTACAAGGTAATAAGCCGTCGTGCCGCCGTCGATGAATATGCACTCGCCCTCGTCGATGAGCTGGGCAGCCTTTTGGGCAATGCTCATCTTCTCGTCGATGTGTATAGTCGTCTTTTTGACGTACTCCTCGCCCGAGACCTTCTGCACTTCTTTCACCGACATAGCTCCGCCGCGTATCCTTATCACCCGCCCGTCGGCTTCGAGCTGGCACAGATCGCGCCTTATCGTCATCTGCGAGACGTTGGGGAAGGCCTCTTCGAGCTGTTCGAGAGTCATCTTCCCGCGCTTATCGAGTATTTCGGCTATTTCTTCGATCCTTTCCCTTTTCATCGCAAAATCTCCTGTGAAAAATTAACATTCTAATCATATTGTAAACTTTTAACACGCCTTTGTCAAGGAAAGCGGGGGGTTTATTTACAAAAATTACATAAAAACTGTTATTTTTTTTCAAAGAACCGAGGGGCGGGGCGGTTCGACCGTGCTTCGCCTCTTATAAAAAATCTTGCAAAAAGCCTTTTATAAAGCGCAAATAAAAAGCCGTAAGCCCCCCAAAATAAATTGCATTTGCAAAGAGATTAATATATAATGTGGTAAACTATGTTTTTCAAGAGATTGCGAATGGACATAGCGGCGGCAAAGGCGAACGACCCCGCCGCGCGAAACAAGTTCGAAATATGGCTCACCTATTCGGGCGTGCACGCTTTAAGCTGGCATCGCTGGGCGAACAGACTTTACAGAATGCACTTAAAGCTTCTCGCCCGCATGACCTCGCAGTGGGCTAAATTCCGCACGGGCATCGAAATACACCCCGCCGCAAAGATAGCCGCGGGCGTGTTCATCGACCACGGGCAGGGGGTAGTCATAGGCGAAACGGCAGAAATAGGCACGGGCACCATCCTCTATCAGAACTGCACCTTGGGCGGCACGGGCAAGGAGACGGGCAAGCGTCACCCCACGATAGGCAAGTACTGCGTCATCTCGGCGGGGGCTAAGGTCCTCGGCAACATAACCGTGGGCGATTACGCCAAGGTGGGGGCGGGCGCGGTCGTGCTCAAAGACGTTCCCCCCCACGCCACGGTGGTGGGCGTTCCCGCAAGGGTAGTAAGAATTAAAGGCTCTACCGAGGGGGTAGACCTCTATCAGGAAAAGGACGACCCCGTCGTCACCGAGGTCTGCGCTCTGCGCGAGCGCACTTACGAGCTTGAAGAAAAGCTCGCCCGCCTCGAAGAGAGGTTGAACGCCGTTTCCCCCTTGCAATCCGACCCTTCCACGAACGCAGAACAGAGCGTTCCACAAGGTACGGTTCGGCAACAAGGAGATCAACGGCAGGATATGCAGACGGCTCACGGGAGCAAAGAGGATAAAAATGAGAATATATAACACGCTCACCCGCAGAAAGGAAGTTTTCGAACCGCTCGAAGAGGGCAAGGTGAAGATGTACGCCTGCGGCATAACCGTCTCGGGCGAGGCGCACGTGGGGCACGGCTATCAGGCGCTCATATACGACGTAATGCGCAAGTACCTCGAAAAGATTGGTTACAAGGTGACTTACGCCCGCAACTACACCGACGTGGACGACAAGATAATTCAAAAGAGCAGGGAAACGGGTATCCCCGCCGACGTCTACGCCGCGCAGATGATAGAAAAAATAAACGCCGTAATGGCGGAAATGGACATAGACGACCCGACGATCTGGCTCAAAGCCACCGAAAATATCGACAATATAATCGACTTTGTGCAAAAGCTCATCGAGGGCGGTCACGCCTACGCCGCCCCCAACGGCGACGTGTATTTCAGGGTGAGTTCCTTCAAACGCTACGGCTGTCTTTCGAACCGTTCGGTCGAGGACATGCTCGACGGCGTGCGCGTCGAAAACGGCGAAGAAAAGGAAAGCCCCGCCGACTTCGCGCTGTGGAAGGCGGCAAAAGAGGGCGAGATAAGCTGGGATTCCCCGTGGGGCAAGGGCAGACCGGGCTGGCACATAGAGTGCTCGGCAATGAACCGCGCCGCGTTCGGCGATATGATCGATATCCACGGCGGCGGGAGGGATCTGATATTCCCCCACCACGAAAACGAGATAGCCCAGAGCGAAAGCCTCACGGGCAAGCAGTTCGCAAAGTATTGGACGCACAACGGGCTTATAAAGGTCAACGGGCAGAAGATGTCGAAGAGCCTCGGCAATTCCCTCCTTTTGAAAGACCTCCTCAAAAAATACACCAACGAGGCGATAAAGTTCGCCCTTTTGCAGAACAACTACCGCAACGACATAAACATAACCGACGACCTCTTTCCAGAAGCCGAGCGGCATCTGACCGAGTTCTACCGCATAATCGCCGAAGTCGAAGAAAAATTCGGCAAGGGCGAGGGTGGCAACCCCGCCATAGACGAGCAGTTCAACAGGGACATGGACGAGGACTTCAACACCGCCCTCGCGCTGTCGGAGCTGTATTCGCTTTTTAAGGAAGTTTCGGCAAAACTTTCAAAGGGCGACAAAACCTGCGCCGACGACGTAAAGCAGATTCGTTCGACCTATTCGCTCCTCGGTATCTTCAAAAAGGACGCAAAGGCGTACCTCGCCGAAGTTGCCGCAAAGAACGTCGAGGTCGTGCCCGACGAAGTTCTTTCGCTTGCCGAACGCCGCTGGCAGGCAAAGCTCGCCCGCAATTGGGGCGAAGCCGACGCCCTCCGCGCTCAGATCGAGGCGGCGGGGTATTCCGTAAAGGACGGCAAAGAGGGCTACGCCCTTTCGAAAAAGTAATTTTTGCAAACCGTGTTGCGCGAACCTCGCCCGTTCTCCGCTCCCTTGTCAAACCGCGTTCGAACCATAAGCACGTTCGAACCGCAACCGCGTTCGAACCGCCGACAAAAGCGAGGCGGGCGATCCGAATAAACAACTCAATTCAAAACCCTTAGAAATAATCGAGGAACAATATGAAAAATTTTACAAGCCGAACGCTGCGCAAACTCTATCTTGACTTTTTTGCGGAGAAGGGGCATGCGGTCATACCGTCCGCCTCGCTCATTCCCGAAAACGACCCCACGGTTCTGTTCACCACCGCGGGCATGCACCCCCTTGTGCCCTATCTTTTGGGCGAAAAGCACCCCGCGGGCAGGCGGCTTTGCGACGTGCAGAAGTGCGTGCGCACGGGCGATATCGACGAGGTGGGCGACAGCGCGCACTGTACTTTCTTCGAAATGTTGGGCAACTGGTCGCTCGGCGACTACTTCAAAGAGCAGATGATACCGTGGTCTTACGAGTTTCTTACCTCGCCCAAGTATCTGGGGATACCCTCCGACGACATAGCCGTTACCTGTTTTGCGGGCGACGGCGACTGCCCGCGCGACGAGGAGAGCGCGAAGCTCTGGCTTGAATGCGGTATAAAAAAAGAGCACATATTCTTCTTGCCCAAATCGGGCAATTGGTGGGGACCCGCGGGAACTACCGGTCCGTGCGGTCCCGATACCGAAATGCACATAATCCGCAACCACGCCGAAGCCGACAAGCTGGGGGCGTTCGACTTCGACAAAGCCCCCGCGGGCACGTTCCTCGAAATATGGAACGACGTGTTCATGCAGTACAACAAGAACGCCGAGGGCAAGTACGAACCGCTCGCACAGCGCAACGTCGACACGGGCATGGGGCTTGAACGCACCCTCTGCATTTTGGGCGGAAAGGAGAGCGTTTACGAGACCGACATCTTCGAAGAGGCGATCGCCGTTATCGAAAAGCTGACGGGCAGGAAGTATTCCGAGGGGGGCGAAGTTACCCGCGCGTTCCGCGTCGTGCTCGACCACGCGCGCACTGCCGTGTTTATGCTCGGCGACAAAAAGGGGATAGTGCCCTCGAACACCGATCAGGGCTACATTCTTCGCAGAATAATAAGGCGCGCCGTGCGCTTCGGCAGAAATATCGGGCTTGCGCAGGGTTCGTTAAAGGACATCGCCTCCGCCATAATAAATAAATACGCCGAGGTCTACCCCGAACTTACCGAAAATTCCTCAAAGATATACGAGGAACTCGAAAAGGAAGAGGGCAAGTTCTCGCGCACCCTTCAACAGGGCTTAAAGGAGTTCGAAAAAGTTGCCGCCGTTCTCCCCCAAGGGGGAAAGATAGACGGAATAACGGCGTTCCACCTCTACGATACCTACGGGTTCCCCGTCGAAATAACGGGCGAAATGGCGAGGGAAAAGGGGCTTGAAGTCGACGTGGAGGGTTACGCCGCCGCGTTCGCCGAGCATCAGGCAAAGAGCCGCGCGGGGAGCGAGGCTAAGTTTGCGTGCGGGCTTGCCGACCACAAGGAAGAGACCACCCGCCTGCACACCGCCACCCACCTTTTGCACGCCGCTCTCAAAAAAGTGCTCTCGCCCGACATAGAGCAAAAAGGCAGCAATATCACCGAAGAGCGGCTTCGGTTCGACTTTAACTTTTCGCGCAAGCTCACGCCCGAAGAGGTGACGGCGGTAGAGGAGCTTGTCAACGGGCAGATACAAAAGGACGTGCCCGTCGTTATGGAAGAGATGAGCTACGACGAAGCCAAATCGCGCGGGTTTGTGGGGCTTTTCGAAAGCAAGTACGGCGAAAGGGTAAAGACCTACTCTATAGGCGATTTTTCGCGGGAGATCTGCGGCGGACCGCACGCCAAAAGCACGGGCGAGCTGGGCGTATTCAAAATCGTCAAGCAGGAGAACGTGTCGGCGGGAGTTAAGCGCATTAAAGCAATTTTAGAGTAAATAAGCTACCGCAAAGCCCGTAAACTTCGTATATGCGTCGCAAGCGTTCCGCTTGACCAAGTGTCTTAACAGCGGGGAAGTAATACGGCGGATAGGCTGTTCAACATAAAGCAGTGTCGCGCTTACGTTTTTGCTCAGTCATTTACTTCATTGTACACTCCCTGCGGTCGTCGCTCGTTCGCCTTGTCTTGCTTGCTTCTCGCGCGGCGTAAGGAGCAACGCCGCGCTCGGTCACCGCTTGCGCCTTGCACTATGCGCAAGCTCACCTCGCGGGGCAAAACAGCGGGTGTCCGCTGTTTTGAGAAATCCCCGCTCGCCTTCGAACTTTCTCACTTCGTAATTGCAATGGTAATCAAGCGCACTAAACTCCCCATTCGCGCCCTACCCATACCCAACCCTCCCCCTTCGCTTGCGAGGGGGGAGAATTAAAGAGGGGGGAGCATTTTCAAATATTATCGGAGCGCATTAAGGCACTGTCATTTCGAGGGATATGACGCGCGCCGTAGGCGCGGGATTGAGCGAGAGAATTTCTCGCGCGGCGTAAGGAACACCGCCGCACTCGACCCCGTGGTTCGTGCTTGCACTTTGAAACGCGAACTCATATTTAAATAATAATGTAATACAACATAATATACGCGCGCAGGCGTTCTCAAACGCCCGCGCGCACTTCAATAAAAAAACCTCTTGACAAATTAAAACAATAATACTAAAATAAAATCCAAGCAACAAGGGTTTCCCGAAGGCGGTTAATCATGCCCCGTAAAGGGGGTGAAATTTTTATGAGGATCGAGCTTATAACCTTTTTGTTGAGTTTACTCGACGAGGGGTACATAGAGGTCGTCCGCGTCACAAAAGATAAAATCTTTTTGACAATAAAAAAATAACCGCCCAAAGTTTAGTCGCGGAAGGCAGTTATTTTTTAATTAGCCGACGGGGCTGACCGTTTAGGGCAAGCCCTTGTTGTGATTTTATTTTACGACATTGCTTTCCGTTTGTCAAGCATATTGCGAAATTTTTTATTGTGCGGCGGGCGTATCAACGCCCGCCGCCTTACTTTTCTCTTCCCAAAAGGAAGTCGATCGTGCAGTCGAAAAAGCGGGCGACCTTGCAGAGGTTCGGAATGGACGGCAACGCGCCGTTGAAAAGCCAATCGTACACGATAGAACCCGAAATGCTCTGTTCCTTTTCAAGCTCGTATTGCGACTTGCCGAAGCGCGACAACGCTTCGCGCAAAGCGGTTGCAAAGGGTTGAATTTCCCAGAAAACGGCGTTTTCTTTGGGGTCGTCCGACAAGCCCAAAATGTAGTCCGCCGAGCATGAAAAATATTCGATTATCTTGCAGAAAGTGGAGTAGGTCGGCAGAAACTTGCCGCGCGCAAGTTCCGAAACGGTCGAACGCGCAACCCCGAGTTTTTCCGAAAGCGCAACGCTGTTCAGGTTCGCGTACTGCATGTATTCGTTCAGCCGCTCCGAAAAATTCGACAAAATATCCATAAATTAGTCCTTTTCCGACTATAAACATACATCGGTTCGTCAAACAAATACTTGATAGTTCGACAAACCGATGATATAATTTAAGTATGCCGAAATTAAAGGCACAATATAAATAAAGGAGAAGCATTTATGGACGAAAGAAAAAAGACCGTCGACCGCGACGGTTTGGAGAACGAGGCGAGGTTTTCGGCGGGCAGTCTTACGCAGGAGCTGTACACGGCGGCAGAGGAGCTGTTTTGCTGTAAATTCAGAATTTTGAGCGGGGGATTTAAAATGGAATTTTCCAACGGTCAGACCTTTTCGGTATCCGTCGGCGAAACAGACTGAATATCCGAACGCTTGCGGCGGCGGGCACTTGCAAAGTGCCCGCCGCTTCCCGTTGAACAGCCGACCCGCCGTATTACCTCAACGCCGTTAAAACGCTTGAATTTTTATGTATTCGAAAAATAAATAAAAAAGTTTGTAAACGCAACACAAAACAGCTTGACAGAAATTTTATAAAATAATAAAATAAGTTTACATTGCGAGTTACAGATTGAAAAGTCGCCAAAAAAGCGGCAAATCAAGGAGTTGAAAATGAAAACCTATATGGCAAAGCCCGCACAAGTTGAAAGAAAGTGGTACGTCGTCGACGCGACGGGCGTTCCCCTCGGCAGGCTTGCTTCCAAAGTAGCCGCCATACTTCGCGGCAAAAATAAGCCCACCTTTACGCCCAATGTCGACACGGGCGACTTCGTTATAGTCGTAAACACCGACAAAGTTGCGCTCACGGGCAAGAAGCTCGACGACAAGTATTACAGATATCACACGGGCTATATCGGCGGGTTGAAAGAAGTTTCCTATAAAAAGATGATAGCCGAAAAGAGCGACGTTGCCGTTTACGAAGCGGTAAGGGGGATGCTTCCCAAAAACTCTCTCGGGAGAGATATGATCAAAAAGCTCAAAGTGTTCAAGGGCGCAAAGCACAACCACGAGGCACAACAACCCGTAGAGCTCAAATTATTTTAATGGTGAGAGGTAGTTTTTATGGCAAAGGCTAATTTAAAGAAAAAACTTCAATTCTGGGGAACGGGAAGGAGAAAGAAGGCAATAGCCCGCGTTCGCCTTATCCCCGCTGGAACGGGAGTTATCCAAATCAACGAAAGGGCTTTTGAGGACTATTTCCCTCAGTCGGTTCTGCAATACGTGGTAAAACAGCCCCTCGCGCTTTTGGGCGTCGAAGCCAAGTACGATGTTCTGGTAAACGTCTACGGAGGCGGATACACGGGGCAGGCTAACGCCATTCGCCTCGGCATTGCCCGCGCGCTTTTGCAGGCGGAAGAGGGCTGCCGTCCCGCGCTCAAAAAAGAGGGCTTCCTCACCCGCGACCCCCGCGTAAAGGAAAGAAAGAAGTACGGCTTGAAAAAGGCTCGCCGCGCTCCCCAGTTCAGCAAACGTTAACGATAAGCCGACGGTTTTCCGTCGGCTTTTTTGTTTGCCTTATCCGCAGGCTTTTGTCGCCTTATCGGTAGGCTGTTTTTGCCTCATCCGCAGACTCTCCCGTCGGCTTTTGTTCGATTTTTGTGTCGGCTTTTGCCGCCCCCGAACGCGGGGAGTTCTTTTAAAATTCCGCCGAAAGTTTGCGGTGATTTTTTATAAAATTCCACACTTTTACGGCTTTTGCAAAAAACCTTAAAAACCGTTCCTGCGCTTGCAAAATGTCAATATATATGATAGAATAACGCTCGGAGGTATTCTATGAAAAAGTTTAAACTCGATTTAACGACCATCATCGCGCTTGCCGCGGCAGTGTTGGGGCTTATCACCCTGTTTTTAATGTTCGCGCCGTCGGTTGCGATAAAAGAAACGTCGATAACCTATTCGGGTGCGCAGACCATGTTCGGCTATTCGGAGAGCATGACCGATCTTTTGGGTGTTGTGCACACGCAACCCGTTTTCGCGTTCTCGTTTATGAACTTCTTTACGTATTTGCTCTTGCTTGTGGGGATAGTGTTTGCCGTGCTTTCGGCATTCTTCAACTGTAAGTACATAGCCCCCGTAGCGGCGGTATGCTTCCTGCTTGCGGGAATATTCTACTTCCTTGCCGTACCTTTCTGCGCGCCTGCGGTCCCCGAGGGAACGCCCGCGGAGTATGTTAATGAATTAAAAAAATCTTACACGCTTGGTGCGGGCGCGATAGTTTCGGGGGTATTTTCGATCCTTTCCGCCATCGCTACGGGAGTAGTTACGTTCTTTGCATTTACGAATAAGCGTTCCGCTTAAGCGTTTTCTCAATAATATCTAAGTACTGTATGCGCGCGGGCGTTCTCAAACGCCCGCGCGCGATTTAATTAAAATTTTTATTGACAAAATATTACAAAAAGTTTATACTAATTTTAATATTAATTTTCGAAGCAAGGGGGAATCCTTGCAGGCGTCGAACACAAAATTCTTAAAACAGCGGACACCCGCTGTTTTCTTGTGTAAGATGAGCTTGCGCATAGTGCAATGCGCAAGCGGTGACCGAGCGCGGCGTTGCTCCTTACGCCGCGCGAGAAGACCTCTCGAGGGGGAAAATGGAGTAAAACATTTTCTTTCAAAGGAGGTGAGGCTTATGACCGAGTTTAGCGAATTAGTATCGCAACTCTGCGAGCTCCTTAAACAGCTTGAGCTGTTGCTCGACGAAGTCGAGTACATAGCGATTAAGCGCGTAAAAAAATAACCGCCGATAGTTGATAGCTTGACGGTTATTTTTTAAACTTGTCGAGGTCAACCGCTTTGGGTTCCCCTTTGTGATTTTATTTTACGACATTGTTTTTCGTTTGTCAAGTATTTAAGCGTAAATTTGCAACGGTACTGCGCCAAACGTAAAGTTCGCGCCTTAACTGTCCGCGCACACTTAAAATTTAAGTTGAACAGCCGATCCGCCGTATTGCTTCCTCGCCGTTAAGACACATGGTCAAGCGGAACGCTTGTTGAACAGCCGACACGCTGTCTATCTTAACGCCGTTAAGAATCCCGTCCGCGGCGACACGCCGCCCATTGATTAAGCGGAACGCTTACGGAACGCTTGTTGCGGAATATTCTCCCACGTGTTGCAAAAACTTACAAAAAGGAGTAACGATATGTGCACAGCCATCACCTATAAAACCCGCGATTTTTACTTCGGCAGAAATCTCGACTTCGAGTTCACCTACGACGTCGAGGTCTGCGTCACCCCGCGCAATTTTCCCATAAAGTTCAGCCGTGCCGAAGCCCCCCGCCAACTTCACGCCATGATAGGAATGGCGTATGTAAGCGGCGGCTATCCGCTCTATTACGACGCGGTCAACGAAAAGGGTCTTGCAATGGCGGGTCTGAACTTCCCCGGCAATGCGTTCTACGCCCCCGTCCGCGACGGCGCGGTCAACGTCGCCCCCTACGAGTTCATACCCTATATCCTCGGCAAATGCGCAAGCGTGAGCGAGGCGGAGAGCGAACTTGCCCGCATAAATCTTGCGGATATCCCGTTCAGCGCAGAACTGCCGCCCACGCCCCTGCATTGGATAATTGCCGACGCCGCCCGCGCGATTACCGTTGAACCGACGGCGGACGGTCTTAAAATTTATGAGAACCGTATAGGCGTGCTGACCAACAACCCGCCGTTCCCCGATATGGAACTCAGCCTTGCCGATTACCTGCGCCTGACCCCGTACGAACCCGAAAACACGTTCGCGCCCGAAGTTCCGATCGCGGCATACAGCAGAGGGCTGGGAGGGGCGGGCTTGCCGGGGGATATGTCCTCGCGTTCGCGGTTCATCAAGGCGGCGTTCGTCAAAAGCAACTCGCTTTCCGACGGCAGCGAGGTCGACAGCGTGAACCAATTTTTCCACATACTTTGCTCGGTCGAACAGCCGCGCGGCTGTGTTCGGCTGAAAGGCGGCAACGAGACGACGATTTATTCGTCCTGTTGTAACGCCGACCGCGGCATTTATTACTACACGACCTACGGCGACCGCACTGTCAGAGGGGTCGACATGCACCGTTGCGCGCTCGAAAGCGACGCCCTTTCGAGGTTTAAGCTGGTGGTGTGTGATGAGTTCGACATTGTGAACCGTTAGCTCCCGTTAAACTTCGTATACTCCCGAAAACTTCGTATATGCTTCGCAAGCGTTCCGCTTGACCAAGTGTCTTAACAGCGTTGAGGTAATACGGCGGATAGGCTGTTCAACATAAAGCTGTGTCGCGCTCCGCTTTTGCTCGGTTACGTACTTCTGTGTACGCTTCCTCGCAAACTGCTCGCGCTCCTCGTTCTGCTCGCATCTACAAAGTTTCTCACTTCGTAATTGCAAGGACGACCGAACGCCCTAAACTCCCCCTTCGCGCACTTCCCCATACCCAACCCTCCCCCCTTCGCTTGCGAGGGGGGAGAATTAAAGAGGGGGGAGCATTTCAAATATTATCGGAGCTTATTATGGCACTGTCATTTCGAGGGATATGACACGCGCCGTAGGCGCGGGATTGACCGAGAGAATCCCAAGGTGGTCCGTGCTTGCACTTTGAAACGGTATCAAAAAATAAGCTATTGAGTAAGCGTCCCGTCCCTTTCCCCCGCACCCGCGCAAAAATTTCACAATTCTCGCAAAAAAATTTCAATGTGATATTGCTTTTTATACATTAATATGTTATAATCAATTAAGCTGGCGGGTAAAGTTCGCCTCAAAAAAATTTCCGATTAATTTAGGGGGATTCTCTATGAAAAACGTAATTGTAGGACAGTCGGGCGGACCTACCGCCGTAATCAACTCCAGCCTTCTCGGCGTATTCAAAACCGCCAAAGACAGGGGCGCAGACATAGTTTACGGCATGGTTCACGGCATCAAAGGGCTTTTGGACAGGGACGTTGTCGACCTCTCTTTACGCCTTAAAACCGAACTTGATATGGATTTGCTTAAAAGAACGCCGTCGTCGTTCCTCGGCTCTTGCCGTTATAAGCTCCCCGATATCGAGGGTAACGAAGAGACTTACCAAAAGATATTCGCCATATTGGAAGAACTTGAAATTTACGCTTTCTTCTACATAGGCGGCAACGATTCGATGGACACCATCAAAAAGCTGTCCGACTACGGCGCGCAGATAAAAAGCCCCATTCGCTTTGTCGGCGTTCCCAAGACCATCGATAACGACCTTGCGCTCACCGACCACACGCCCGGTTACGGCAGTGCGGCAAAGTACATAGCCGCAACCACCAAGGAGATAATCCGCGACGGTCTCGTCTACGACTATCCCGTAGTTTCGGTAATAGAAGTTATGGGCAGAAACGCCGGCTGGCTCACCGCCGCGACCGCGCTTGCAAAGGGCGAGGACTGCGAGGGCGTCGACGCCATCTACCTTCCCGAAGTGGTATTCGACGTAGACAAATTCCTTACGTATATCGGCAAGCTCCTCAAAGAGGAGAGGTCTGTCGTCATAGCCGTCTCCGAGGGCGTTAAAGTCGCCGACGGCAGATACGTGTGCGAACTTTCTGACCACGTGGACTATGTCGACGCATTCGGTCACAAACAGCTTGCGGGAACGGCTCGTTTCCTTGCGGGCAAGGTCGCCGAGAAGTACGGCGTTAAAACAAGGGCTATCGAGCTTTCGTCCCTTCAAAGGTGCGCCTCGCACATACAGGCGCGCGTCGACGTGACCGAAGCTTTCAACGTAGGCGGCGCGGCAGTCAAGGCGGCGTTCGAAGGGCACACGGGCGAAGTTATAACCCTCAAGAGGATCTCCGACGACCCTTATATGTGCATAACCGAACCCGCCGACGTGCATTTCATCGCCAACGTCGAAAAGAAGGTTCCCCTCGAATGGATAACCGAGGACGGCACGAACGTCAAGCCCGAGCTTGTTCACTACATTTACCCGCTCGTACAGGCCGAGATCTCGCCTCTGTGGGTCAACGGTCTGCCCCGCCACATAAGGCTCAAAATCAAATCGAGCATAAAGTAAAGTTAAAAAAAGGGCGTCCGCGCGACGCCCTTAAATTTTATAATTTTATTGAAGAACGCGCGCACGGGCGTCGATTTATAACGTGCAATTTTGCGTTTATTAGTAACGTAACATCGTGCGTTATTATAGACGTGCGAAAAGGACTTTGATTGAAAAGCCGCGCGAAGGCGCGCAAATTTACGGGACGTAAGCAGGTGGAGTTATGAAATACAGAGTAGTGGGCTGGACGGAATACGACGACGATATCGGCGAGGTAAACACATTCTGGGCGGCGCGGAACGCCATTATAGACGACATAAAAGCGCACGGTTATATGTTTTCGGGCTGGGCGCATCAGGAGAGTTTGCTGTGCGCGCCCGTCCTCAACGACGGCAAGGCTTTTCGCTGTTCGCAGAGGTGTTGGGGGGAAATCATGGCTGAAGCGCACGGGCTTTTCGGCAGAATGGACTATGCCAAGTACGCATTCGACGTGCGCGATCCCGTATACCCCGCAGAGCGGTTCGACAGATTCGGGTTTGTTCCCGAAGACGTGCGCGAGCAGTTCGAACTCGAAGTGACAAAAAAGGTTTTCGAGCGTGCGCGAAAAGGCGAAATAGAGCTTGACGACTTGCCGCAGTTGAGGTATATCGGCGAGGGCGACGGCTTGCTTTTGACGTGCGGCGGCGAGAAGAAACTTTACACGGTGACCGAAGTCGACAGAGAAAAGGACATTTCGGAAGAGACGGAGATAAGGTTGCACTATCCCTCGATCGAGCGCGACTATTCCGACTGTGAAGAGCGGCGGCTTGCGGAGGAGGAGTATGCCCGTGCGCCGATCGTTCTGATGATAGCTTTGAAACTCCCGTAAACTTCGTATAACTGCCGCAAACTTCGTATATGCGTCGCAAGCGTTCCGCTTGACCAAGTGTCTTAACAGCGTTGGGGTAGCCGAGCGTTTGAGCTGTTCAACATAAAGCTGTGTCAAGCTGCGGCAACCCTCAGTTACTTACGTCATTGTAAGCTCCTTCGGGTTTTCCTCGCTTTCCTTGCATAACTTGCTTCTTGCGGGCTTTCTCACTTCGTAATTGCAAGGGCAACCATACTTCCGCCCGCGCCATTCGCTCCCCTTCACGGCTTGCCGAGAGGGGGAGCTGTCCGCGAACGCGGACTGAGGGGGTGCACTTTCAAATAATATCGGAGCAACATAAGGCACTGTCATTTCGAACGCTATGAGACCCGCGCATAAATGCGCGGGCGATTAAGTGAGAGAATCCCCCCGTGGTCCGTGCTTGCACTTTGAAACGCGAACCGAAAAATTGTACGTTCATTGCCCCTTATGCACTCCCGCCACCCCTACCCTCGCCCTCCCCCTCCGAAACGGAAGGGGAGGGAATAGAAGAAAGAACAGGGGGAGGGAATACAAGGGAGGGGGTCAGCCCTCGTGTTGAACAGCCTTTCCGCTGTTTTACTTTCACGTCGTTAAGACACATAGTTAAGCGGAACGCTTGCGGCGGGCACTTTGAAAAGTGCCCGCCGCATTATTTTTAATATTCCTTTCTTCCCACCAAATAGTCAATATCCACGCCGAAGTAGTCGGCTACAAGCCACAAACTCGTAATGCACGGCTCTTTCTTTTTCAACAGCCACGCGCTTATCGTGTTCTGCTTAACGCCTATCTTTTTTGCCAACGCCACCTGATTGAGGTTCTGCTCGTCCATTAAATCTTTCAGCCTTTCGGCAACCATAATTTTCATATTTACTTAATTCCTGTTGACATTTTAGCACTATGGGAGTAAAATATATGTAAATAGCCCCATGGGGCTAAAACCAAGGAGAAAGTTATGGAAAGCGTAAACGAAGTTGTTACCAAGCTATATGCGGTAAGGGCGGGCATGTGCGTTTTGGCGAGCGAAAAGCAGAAGAGCGACGACATAACGGCGCGCGCGCAGTCTGAGCACGAAGCAAAACTTCGTGCGGCGGAAGAGCGTTTGCAGGTTGCACAATCAAAATTGAACGATGCGGAAGAATATTTTGACGAAAAAGAGGAAAGAGAAAATTCTGCTAAAAACTCACGAAACAGATTGCCGCTTGACTTTATTAAAGCATTGGCATGGACTTTACTTTCATTATTTTTGATAGCGTTACTGCTTGCGTTTGCCGGAGCTACTTTGTATTTTTTGACAATCGTTTTAGGAAGTTTAATTAATTATTTATTTCATTTGGATTCCGGCTGGATGGAAGTAGCATACGGTTGGTACGGGTATTTTCTTGCGTCTATACCTGAGGGTTGGATGTACGCTATTTTCTTTCTCGCGCCGCTTGTATGCGGAGGACTTACGGCGGTTTTAGGTTATCTAATGTATAAATGGTTTATAGACGACAAACAAATCTCAGATAATGTAGGCAGCGCGTGGCATAATTTTCGTCGCTCTTTTGGTTACTTATTTAGTGCGGGACGATATAGCAAGCAACGTCGCCGTGCGGAGCGATCGGCTGAAAACGCAAGATATTCTTTCAACAGTGCCGAGGAAAGTTACAACAAGGAAGTGCAGAAGGCAGATAGCGAACTTGACGAAGAGAAGAGGAAAGCCAATGCGATAATTTCCAATGCAATGGTTTTTTATTCCGCACTCGAAAAACTTTACGGAGATTTTTTGAACCCGCGCGATTGGAAATACGTGGACTACATGATCTACACATTCGAGACGGGGCGCGCCGAAAGCATGAAAGAGTCGTTGCAACTTGCCGACCGCGAGGAGCAAACGCAGAGGATAGTCGATACCATGCAAGAGGCAACGCGCAGAATTTGCGAAACCATCAAAGACAACGCCGACAGAATACAGCACAGCTTACAGCAGAATTTCGATAGAATTTCCGAAATGGTCGCCGAAGAGTCGGCTAAGATCTGCGGTTATATAGGCAGTGTTGAAGCCAAGGTAGACCGATTAGACAGCAAGGTCGACCGCATAGATACCAAAGTAACAAATATACAGATAACGCAGGGAGTGCATACGGCTTATCTTGCGCGGATATCGAGCAGGCAGAATATTGCAAACGAGTTTATGAAGCACCAAAGCGAAAGCAGCAGTCAGCTTGCCACTAACGTCAGCTTGTTGAGGGATGATTACAGGCGCGTTAATTCGTTGTGTTAATTTCGGCTACCGTTAAACTTCGTATATGCTTCGCATAACATTGTCGCGCTCCGCTTTTGCTCGGTCACTTACGTCATTGTAAGCTCCCTCGCAAACTGCTCGCGCTCCTCGTTCTGCTCGCTTCTCGAACGGCGCAAGGAAAAACGCCGTTCTCGGTCACCGCTTGCGCCTTGCACTATGCGCAAGCTCACCTCGCGGGGCAAAACAGCGGGTGTCCGCTGTTTTGAGAAATCCCCGCTCGCCTCCAAAGTTTCTCACTTCGTACAGCAACCTAACAATCGCCCATTCCTCCCCTTCCATTTGGAGGGGGAGGGCAGGGTGGGGGTAGGACTTCCAAATAATATCGGAGCGCATTATGGCACTGTCATTTCGAACGACATGACACGCGCCGTAGGCGCGGGATTGAGTGAGATAATCCCAAGGTGGTCTGTGCTTGCACTTTGAAACGCGTTAACACTTCCAAATAATATTCACCTTATAAAAAGCTCCGCTATACTGCGGAATAGACCCGTTCGACGCGCTTCGCTTGCTCAGGGTGACAGTTATTATTTAAAAATGCGGCGGGGCGCAAACGCGCCCCGCCGCTTCCCGTTGAACAGCCTTTCCGCCGTCTTACTTCCCCGTCGTTAAGACGCCCGTCCGCGGCGACACGCCGCTCAAGCGGAACGCTTGCGGCGGTACGCCGCAAATTTCACTTTTGCCGTTAGGCAAAAATTTCCCTTGCGCGTAGCGCAACCTTTTCACTCTTTTCTCTTTTTGATTCTGTTGCGCACGTGCTCGTGGCGCACCAACGCCTCGTACATAAAGTTCGGCATATCGACAAACCCGCTCGGCAAACTCCCGCCCGTCGGCGCGCCCGCGCTTCCCGAACCGCCGTTCAAAACTTTTCCGCCGTTCACGCCGTTTCCGCCAAAGCCCCCCGATCCGCCGCGCGCTTCACCCGCGCCGCGCCCGCTGTCAAAGCCGCGTCGGTCGTTCGCGCCCCCGAAGCCGCCCCCGAAGCCGCTTCCCGAACCGCCGTTCGCGCCCCCGCGTTCTCCGCCGTTCGCGCCCCCGCGTTCTCCGCCGTTCGCATTTTCAAAACTTCCGTAATTGCTCCCGAAGAGGTCGGGCGAGGGATCGCCGCCGTTATTTTCGCCGCCCGCGTTTTGGGCGGAACTTCCCTTCTGCAAAGCGTCGATGGCTTTAAGTAAGTTCAAAAGGGTTGATTTTTCCAAAAACATTGCTCCTTTTAATACATTTTTTTATCAAAATCAAGTCAAAATCATTGCTTAAATACGCCGTTTGGTATATAATTGAAAGTGCTTGAAATTTAAAACTCGCATTTCCGTAACGGAGTTAAGATATGAAAAAGCCTTTCACTAAAATTATATGCGCAATGCTCGCTTCGGCTCTCACCATAGGCGTAGCCGTTTCGGCGGGCTGTTCGCCCTATTTGGGTGGAACGACGCTCGACGGCGACACCTCGGGCGCGGTCAGTTCCAACGGCGGCTTCGCCGTCAAAAAGGGCGAATACGTCTATTTCATCAACGGAATAGAGGGCAACGCCGCCGACAACACCTACGGCACTCCCGTCAAGGGTTCGGTAATGCGCATTTCCCAAAGCGATCTTGCGGCGCATAATTATTCCTCGGCGCAGACCGTCGCTCCCGTCGTCGCCTACTCGGGCAACCACGACGGCGGTCTGTATATCTACGGCGACAACATTTACTACACCACGCCGTCCACCGACAGAAATTCCGACGGTACCGTGCTGAACGACGTGCTCGACGTAAAGTATACTAAGCTCGACGGTTCACAGACTGTACGCGATCCTTTAATGCAGTTCAAAGCCACCACCTACGATTACAGGATAGTGGAAGAGGACGGCAAGGTCTACGTCTTGTACGTCGTTCCCGAGGAGAAGCTGTACGACGAGACGACGGGCGTTAAAAATCTTCACTCCTATAACCTCGCCGACGGCAAAGACACGCTCCTCGCCTACAATATCTCCGATTACAAATTCGACGAGGACAAGACCTCGCCCCGCGTGTTCTACACGATGTCCGTGCACGACTATTCGGCGGATACCGACTACAACTACAATCAGGTCTACACAGTGACGGCGAAAGCCGAAACGGCTAAAACCTACGATACTTCCTCGATAATCGGCTGGGATCCCGAGACCGACAGGTATATCAACTGCGGCGACCTTGTGTTCGACGGCTTGGGCGGCAAGAACAACGAGTTCACGCCCTTCAACTACGGCAACGACCAAAAGAACCAACTCAACTATACCTACACCTTAAAGGCGTCAACGCAGGGTCACCTTTTCTACACCCGCAAGACCTCCGTCGCCGATTCCACGGAATACCTCTTCGACCTCGAAGTGCAGAGCCTTTCGACCGACGGAAAGAACCCCGTAAGCCGCAACCCCGAAGCTGCGGCTCGCCTTGCCGACGACGGTTCGACCGCAGACGGCTATAAATACATCTTCAAAGAGGGCGCGCTCTACGGCGTGCTGTATGCCGAAAGCAGCGGCGGTATCACCATAAACAAGCCGTCGGGCGGCAAGCTCAGCAGTGCGATCGCTCCCTCGCAGGGTTGCTATCGCGTTGTCAATTCGGGCACGGCTACGTTGCTTTTCACCGAGGGCGACTATTTATATTATTCGGTCACGGGCGGCAACGGCTACACCATAAACCGCGTAAACTACACGGGCGGCGCGCAGAGCTATTCGAAGATGCCCGGCTACCAGAGCGAGACCGACTATAAGGACGTTAAGGTTTTAGACCTCGACGCGGCAAGCGATTGGTATATGCCCGAACTCATCGACGGGCAGCTGTTGTTCGCAAGCGAAACCGACAGCATGAGCACCTATAACTACATTATGGCGTGCGACCTGCGCGATAGTAACGGCAACATGATGAACAATATCGACCTCGGCAAATACACCGAAAGCTACAACAACGTGTTGGGCGACGACGGCGTTTTGGGCGAGTACTCCGATACCGACAAATACCCCGAAGAGAGCTATGCGAACCTCTCCGACGCGGTGAAATATCTCTTCTACACTTCCGACAGAGCGTACGTGAGCGAGCTTGCCGAAGCCGTCAACGCTCAACTCGAAGAGGACGACGACCCCGTATATTCCGATCAGACGCTTGCAAAGCTCGACGAGTTCATGACTCCCACAGCGGACAACGATTGGAAAGATTACGCAAATACCCGCAACGTAAACGGCGCGCAGGTGTACGCCAACCGCAGGGATTATTACTACTCCGTGCTCGGTAAAATGAGCGACGGTGACAGCCAAAAGCTCTCCGCGGACTACAAGTCGGCGTATCTCAAAGCCTATCCGACGGCGGACGATACGGGCTGGTACGGCGGGTTGCCCACCGTTGCCAAGGTGTTCTTTATAATAGGTATGTGCCTTATAGGTCTGCTTGTTACGGCGGGCATAGCGTTCGGCATAATCTTCGCCGTGCGCAAGTCAAAGGGCGAAAAGAAGCCCGCTTACGCAAAGCGCAGAATAAAGGTCGACACCACCGACGACAAGAACATCGACGTGTACGACACGGGCGAAGGCTCGGGCGAGAGCGGCGGCGCGGATAACGGCGGCGAGAGCGGCGGAACCGAAAACTGACCGACGGCTAAGCTCTGAGCCGAACTGCGGGTACGGCAAAGAGCCGATCCGGCAGTAAGCCTTCGGCGGCGAATAAAATATAAAAAAATGTCATAAAACGGGCTTGCGGCGTGCGCAAGCCCGTTTCAAAATAAATTTTTGAAAAATAGTCTTAAAATAAATAAAAAAACAGTTTACAAATACAATAAATATTACTATAATGTTTTCAAAAAAAAGACGGCGTATGTCGGCGTATCCGCCCGCGCGCATATGCTGTTAAAAAGGAAAAGCGGAGAGAGCTATCTTTTATGATAAAGTATATCAAGTGTCCGAGATGCGAACTTAACTATATCGACAGCGAAAAACAGCAGTACTGCGACGTGTGCAAGGCAGAGCTTGAAGGCAACCGCCTGCAATTTGCCGACCTCGACGAGGAAGAGTACGAGGAGCTTGACGAAGAGCTTGAACAGAGCGAAGTCTGCCCCGTGTGCGGCGTCAACCCCATACGCTACGGCGAAAAGATGTGCGAGAACTGTCGGCTTCAACAGGAGTACGAGGAAGAAGAGGACGTCGATATCGAAAAGGACGAGGAGTGGAAGAACTACCTCGACGAGGACGAGAGCGACCTTACCGTCGACGGCGAGGAGCTTGAAGAGGAGCTTGCCGAAGAGTTCGACGGCGACGACGACAAGACCGACGAAAACGACGACGAGTTCTTCGACGAAGTCGATCCTCTCGACGACCTCGGCGACGATGACGATCTTGACGACGATGACGAGGATGATGACGAGGATGATGACGATGACGACGAGGACTTTTAGCTCCCGTTAAACTTCGTATATGCGTCGTTCTGCTGTGTCAAGCTGCGGCAACCCTCAGTCATTTACCTTATAGTAAACTCCTTCGGGTTTTCCTCGCTTTCCTTGCATAACTTGCTTCTTCGAACTTTCTAACTTCGTTCTGGCAAGGGCAACCGAGCGCATTTAACTACCCCTTTCGCGCACTCCCCATACCCAACCCTCCCCCTTCGCTTGCGAGGGGGGAGAATTGAAGAGGGGGGAGTATTTTTAAATGCTATCGGAGCACCTTATGGCACTTTTACCCCCCCCAAACCATTCCACTGAAAAAGCCGAAGCGTTTACGCTTCGGCTTTTTGAATTTTAACTCTGCCGCATAAAATTTCGGAGTACGAATACGCGGTCTTTCCCAAAAAGTTTTTGTCGTCGGGGCTTACGGTGAACAGCGACGGATATATCCCGTTGAGCGTGGCGGGAAAAGTCACGAACTTATTTCTGCCGAGGTTGAGTTTAACGATCACGTTTGCGCCCATAAGCGAGGCTATCCTTTGCTTTATGGTATTTATAGTCAGATTTACCTTTATCATACAATTATTGTTGCCTGTTTTTATCAAAAATATGCGCGCGGGCGTTTCAACGCCCGCGCGCTTTCCAATAATATCGGAGCGACATAAGGCACTTCGTTCTTGCAAAGTCGCCCGCGCGCATACCCTGCCCCATTCGCTCCCCTTCCCTTGCGGCGGTACGGCGCAACTTTTTTGCCTTTCGCCAAATAGTAATAAACCCCGCTCTTGCCGCATATTATACCTTGTAAAACGGCGAACGCCTCGAAAGTTTGGAGGAAATATGTTAAACGCAACCTATCAGTCGGGCGCATACACGCGCAAGATCGGCACATTCAAGTCACAGACCATAGTCGAAATCAAGTTCACGGGACAGGACATCGGCGAAGCAACTGCGGTCTATCCGCAGGTTTCGCTCAACTCCGCCGAAGTCTCTTCGGGCAGAATAAATTATTCGGGCAGGCTCATATGCACGCTCGTCTACTCCGACGGCGAAAACCTCTGCCGCATGCAAAAGGGCGCGGAATTTTCGCACTTCTGCGACAACGAGGCGTTCACGCCCTCCGAGCAGTGCGGCTGTGTGCTGACTTGTGAAAGAACGACCATCCGCCGCGAAGGCTCGTCATTTGCCGTCGCGGTGGTAGTGGGGGCGGAAATATCGGTATACGACGGCGCAATGCGCAGTTACCTTTCGGCTCTCGACGGCGCGGTGACCGACGGCGGCACGCAAAAACTTCTTACGTGCGTTCACTTTTCGGGCGAAAGCGAGCTTGAAGATTCGTTCGACTGCGTGGCGAGCGACGTGCTCGTGCCCTCGGCTGAACTTCTCGTCCTCTCGTGCGAGGTCAAAACGGACTATATCGAGGTGACGGGCGAGCTGTATTTATCGCTTCTCGCCGTGCGCGACGCCTCGCCCGTGGGGCTCGACAGAGTTATACCCTATAAGGCTGAAATAACCTGCGAGCAAGCAATTCTTCCCCGCCCCGCTTCATGCCGCGCGGAGATAAAAGAACTCAACGTCGAGTGCAAGGTCAACGAGGAGAGCGGCAAGTGCGAGGTAACTATCGACAGCACGCTTGCGTTCACTGGCTCATTTTATGAGGAAGAAGAGATCCCGCTCGTTATCGACGCGTTCAGCCTCACCAACAATTTAAGCCTCAATTACGCCGAGGAGAAAAACGAAGTCCCGACGGGCATAAAAATCTTTTCCGAGCGCGTTTCGGGGCTGTGCGCCGTAAAAGCCAAGCTCGACTACACCTGCGCGTTCCTCGCGACTGCGCTGCCCAAAGCCGAGTTCTCGCCGTCCGAGGACGGCATAGGCGGGAGCGTTAACGCAACGCTGTTGTATATGCAGAACGGCGAGATCCGTTCTTCACAGATAAGTCTGCCGTTTTTTATCAGCCTTACGGGATGCGATTTGACCTGCGCGGAGATAACCGCGGCGGTGTGCGGGATAAGCGTGCGCCAGCGCGCCGAGGGCGAGTGCGAAGCCGAAGCGGCGTTGAAAATTTGCGTGACCGAGCGTGAGACGAGGTGCGTTAAATACCTTTGCGAAGTTTCCGAGGGCGAACCGATCGAAAGACGGCTGAGCGCGATCTCGGTGTACATTCCCAAGGCGGGCGACGGACTTTGGGAGACCGCCAAAAAGGCGTGCGGCGCGCCCGACGACATCATAAAGTCCAACCCCGACTTAAAATTCCCCTTAACGGGCAAGGAGCGTATTCTCATTTTCCGCCCCGCCGTAGGGTGAGGGGAAGAGGGAAAAATTTAAACTGTTCGTTCTTTGCAAAAATAACTTTTAACTATTCGCTCTTTTCGCGAAAATAGCCCTTAACTATCCGCTTCTCTCGAGCGTTAACAACCGACCCCATTCGCTCTCCTTTGCGCATTAACAGCTAACCTAATTCGCTCCCCCTCGCGGCAAGCCGCGAGGGGGAGCTGTCCGCTTTGCGGACTGAGGGGGAGCATTTCTAAATAATATCGAAGCACATTAAGGCACTGTCATTTCGAACGCTATGAGACCCGCGCATAAACGCGCGGGCGCGCGATTAAAATCGCGCGCCCGCCGCCCTTCCCATACTTTTTCACAAATATTGCCAAAACAATTGAAATGCTTGCGCGCATATGTTATAATTTTCGTATGGGAGTGCATATCAAAAGTTACGCTAAAATCAATCTCACGCTCGACATAACGGGCGTTCAGGGCGGCTATCATACTCTCGAAAGCCTCGCATGCACAATAGACGTCGCCGATTCGATAACCCTCAAAAAGCGCAAGGACGGTCTTGTAAACGTGTTCATGCGCGGAATGGGGAGCGAGACCATTCCCCCCGAGCTGAACAACGCCAAACGCGCGGGCGACATGTTCGTGCGCACGTTCGGCACGACGGGCGCGGACATAACCGTGTACAAAAATATCCCCATCGGCGCGGGTCTGGGCGGCTCTTCCGCCGACGCGGCGGGCGTTTTAAGGGGAATGTCCAAGCTGTATAAAAAAGGCACGCCCGAGGAACTTTCGGCTCTTGCCGCGACCCTCGGCAGCGACGTTCCGTATATGCTCCGCGGCGGGTTCGCGCGCATATCTGGGCGGGGCGAAACGGTCATTCCCGTAAGTTCCGTGTTGAAGCTCTTTTTCCTCATCGCAACTCCCCCGCAGGGCGTGTCCACCGCCGAGTGTTATCGCCGCTACGGCGAACGCGCCGCAGTGCCGCGGGCGACTTTCGAGGCGGAGCGCGCCTTAAAAAAGGGCGATATCTACACCCTCGGCAGAACGCTCTTCAACGCGTTGACTCCCCCCGCCGTCAGTCTGAACCCGCAGATAGAGACCGCGTTAAACGAGCTTTGCGCGTTCTTCCCCGTGGGGGTGAGTATGACGGGATCGGGAAGCGCGGCGTACGCGCTCTTCGACAGTCCCGAGCTTTGCGCGTGGGCGAAGAGCAGGTATAAAGGGTCGTTCCCCTGCTTCACTGCAAAGAGCGTTCCCGCCTATAAAGACTAAAAAATATCAATATATATTTAAATTTTTGGGTAAAGGAGCAGCCGTATGGCGGAAGAAAGACTTATCGACGACGATATAAACAAGGGTAAAAAATACAAAATTCGCAAGAACGAAAACGGCGAGGACGAGCTGTATATCGAGAACCCCGACGAAGAGGAAGAGAGCATTTCGTTCGAAGTCCCCGAGTTCGAGACCGACGACGAGGACGCCGCCGTTATGACCCCCGAACAGCTTGCCGCCCGCGAAAAGGCGAAAGCCGAGGAAGAACAAAGGCGCAAAGAGGCGATCGCGTCGCTTCTGCAAAAGGCGCGCGCCTCGATAGAGAGCGAGAACTTCGAAGAGGCGTTGAACAGCCTTGCCCTTGCCGCGCAGGCGGACGAGACCTGCGGCGAGGCGTATATGCTCGAAGTCATCGCGCTCACCCGCAACCTCACCGAGTTCAACCGCGAGAGGATAGACGACGCACTTTCGGAAAATGTCGCAAAATATTGCACCGAAGAGCAAAAGGCAACCCTTGCCGCCATGTCAGAACCCCTATACGCGGAGTACTGCGCCGTAGCCGAACGCACGGCAGAACTCAGGGTCGAGAACGAGCGCAAAAAAGCCGAACGCCGCGACGTGTTCGCCGAGCGCAGCAAGCGCGCCACGCTCGTGTTTTCGATAGCCCTCGTGCCCCTCGTCGCGTTCGTCGCGCTCGCCATATCGATGGGGCTGTTCATCTTCACCGAGCAGACGGGCAAATTCCTCATTTTGACCATAGTGTTCGCCGCGCTCGCCGCCGTCAACTTTGTCGTCGAACTCATTTTCTCGCGTAAAATGTGGGAAGCCCGCCGCAACTGTTCGCTCAACGAAAAGAACTCATCCACCGCGCTCGGCAGGGAGTTCGAGGAGAACGAAGGGCGCATGCTCGCCATAAAGGCTCTGCTCGCTTCTTTCCGCGAAGTCTGACCTAAAAATATCAATATATATTTAAATTTTCAATAAAAAACCCCGCGCGTTATAACGCACAACGCGGGGAGTTAAACAGACAAAAATATGATTTATCTTGACAACGCCGCCTCGACGCCCGTAAAAAAAGAGGTGTTCGAGGCGATGACCCCGTATTTTTTGAGCGAGTTCGGCAACTCGCAGTCGAGCCACGCGGCGGGCAGAGCGGCGGCAGAGGCTCTGCTTTCTGCGCGCGATGAAGTCGCCTCGGTTTTCGGCTGTGAGTCGGGCGAGGTATATTTTCTTTCGGGCGGAACCGAGGCGGGCAACCTCGCCGTTAAGGGCGCGTGCATAAACCACTTCAAAAAAATGGGAGTTACGGCAGGTAACTTTCCCCCTCGCGCCGTAAACGCACAAGCCGTAAACGCCGGCGACAAAGGCGGCAGAGGGCACATTATAGTGTCCGCCGTCGAGCACCCGTGCGTATACGAAAGCGCGCTTGAAATGCGGGAAGCGGGGGTGGACGTTACCTTTATCGAGCCGTCGTCCGACGGCGTGGTTCCCCCCGAAGAAGTGCTGCGGGCGATCCGTCCCGACACGTTTTTCTGTGCCGTGATGGCGGTCAACAACGAGACGGGCGTGCTTCAAAAATACGGCGAAATAGGCGAAATTTGCCGCAACCGCGGGATTTTTTACTACTGCGATTTTGTGCAGGGCGTGCACCTCGGGAAGTTTCCCGTGGGTGAGTGCTCTGCATTTGCCGTTTCCGCGCACAAGTTCGGCGGACCTAAGGGCGTTGCGGCGATGTATATAAAAAAGGGCGAGCGGCTCGCCCCGCTGGTGTGCGGCGGCACGCAGGAGCGGGGGCTTCGGGGCGGCACCGTCAACGTTGCGGGGTCGGTGGGGCTTGCAAAGTCGCTTTCGCTCGCCGTTTCCGACAGAGCGGGCTACGCGCGGGTTCGGACGCTTTGCGAAGAATTTTTGAACGGCGCGCTTAAAATCGGGGGCGCGCGGCTCAACGGCGCACGTAACGTTCTTTCGGGCGGGATAGTAAATCTTTCGTTCGAGGGTTGCGCGGGTGCGAACGTGCTTTTCAACCTCGATCTGAACGGCGTTTGCGCCTCGACGGGTTCGGCGTGTTCCGCGGGCGCGACCGTGCCCTCGCGCGTGATACGCGGTATGGCGGGGGAAGAGCGCGCCCGTTCCGCCGTTCGCTTTTCGTTCGGCGTGCAGAACACGGAGCAAGATGTTGAGTACGCTTTGGGGGTGTTGGAGGCGGCGGTTAAAAAAGCCAGAGGTTAACGCTCCCGCAAAGCCCGAATAAGCTACGCAATACTGTGTTGAACGTCGCTCCGCCTTGTTCGTGTACTTCATTGTACACTCGCTGCGGTCGTCGCTCGTTCGCCTTGTCTTGCTTGCTTCTTCGGACTTTTTTACTTCGTAATTGCAACCCCCACCTTCAATTCCTCCCCCTTACCAAGGGGGAGGGAATAAGGAAAAAATATTCGCGCTCCTTCGCGCACTTCCCCATACCCAACCCTCCCCCTTCGCTTGCGAGGGGGGAGAATTTAAGAGGGGGGAGCAATTTTAAATAATATCGGAGCAACATAAGGCACTGTCATTTCGAGGGATATGACACGCGCCGTAGGCGCGGGATTGAGTGAGAGAATCCCCCCGTGGTCTGTGCTTGCACTTTGAAACGCGAACCAAAAGCCGTTTGTTCTTTGCTCCCCGCGTGCTCACGCTACCCCTACCCTACCCTCTCCCTTGAAAAAGGGGAGGGAATGAGGACGTAGAAATTACAAGGGGGAGGAATTAAAGGTGGGGGTTGTTCAAGTTGAACAGCCTAAACGCTCGCTTATTTCTCCGCCGTTAAGATACTTGATTAAAAGAAACGTTTACCATAACTTTTTACCGTAGGTAAAAAATTTCACTTGCGGCGGAACGCCGCAAATTTCACTCGCACGCAGTGCGAATTTCACTTTTTTGCGCAAGCAAAAAAATTTCACCGCGGGGGCGGCAAAATGCCGCCCGCCGCTTCCCGTTGAACAGCCTTTCCGCTGTTTTACTTTCACGCTGTTAAGACACTTGATCAAGCGAAACGCTTGCGACACGCCGCTCAAGCGGAACGCTTGCCGCGGGGGCGCAAACGCGCCCCCGCCGCCCTGCCTTTAAACGCAGAAACGACGCAAACCGGAGTTTGCGCCGCCTCTATATGATAAGGGGGAAAAATGATGAGTGAGCAAATTTATAATTGCTGTTTACATTAATAATTATAAATTCCCCCGAACCAAATGTAAAACGATTATTAAAAAATTTTTGTAACATTTTGAATTTAGTTTTCGTCAACAAATTTTGTTATTTTTCAACACGTTTACATAAATTTGCATAGTTGACAGCCCAACACGGTCGCCAAAAACCCCGAAAAAAGCACAATTATAAGCGGAATCGCCAGCCGCTTTTTTTTAAGACCCGCAAAGTACACGGCGGAGATATAGAACGCCGTCTCGGACGAACCGAAGCACACCGAAGCGCACCGCGCGATATAGCTGTCCGCGCCGTATTTTTTTATGATTTCCGTAAGAAGCGCAAGCGATCCGCTTCCCGAAAAGGGCTTCATAAGTGTCAGCTTTGTAAGCTCTTTTGGTATGCCGAACGCCGAGAACACGGGAGCGAGCGTTTTTTCGAGCATGGCCGAAAGCCCCGAGGCTTCGAACAGCTCGCACATCATAAACACCGCCGCAAGGCAGGGCAGGACCGAGAGCGTGAACCTCGCCCCCTCGCCCACGCCCGCCGTAAATTCGTCGTAAATTTTCACCCGCTTAAAGAGCGCGTACCCCATTACCCCCAAAAATATCAGCGGAATTATAACGCCCATTTGCTCACCTTAAAATTTTTAACTTCACCCTTTTCGCCGCCCTTTTCACCCGTTTTGCCCTTTTGATTTTTTGAACCTTTTGCGCCCTTTGAACTTTTTGAGCTTTGTCCACACAATAAAAAGCCCCACGGCGAACGCGGTCGAAAAGACCGTACACACGAGCGAGGGGAGGAATATGTCGGAGGGGCTTGCGCTGCCCGCGCCCGCCCTCAGCGCGATGACGGTCGCGGGCACTATCTGCACCGAAGTTGCGTTTATAACAAACAGCAGCGACTGCGCAAAAAAGTTGCCGTCCTCTTCGAAGGCGCGCACGGCTTTTACGGCGTAGGGGGTGGAAGCTCCCCCCAGCCCCAACAGGTTGCACGCAAGGTTCATCGAGGTATATTCGAGGGCGTTTTTATTTTGCGAGGCAAATATTTTGCCCGTAAGCGGCATCAACGCCTTAGCCATTCCCGCCGAAAGCCCGCTCTTTTCGGCAACTCTCGAAAGCCCGCACCACACCGCGTAAATTGCGAACAGCGAGGCGCACACCGCAAGCGTCCGCTCCGCCCCCGCAAGCATAGACGAAAGCGCGCTCTCGGGCGATACAACGGCGAGCATTGCAATGGAGAGCATTAAAACGGCGGTAAAAATAAAATTCATAAACTATGTTTATGAGCGCAAAATTTGTTATATTCGCCTTTAAGCGTTTTACAACTAACGCAAAAGGTGGTATACTCTTGCTGTAAACCTTATGCAAGGAGCAGGAGTTTTTAAAAATGTCGCGTAAATTCTACATCACCACCGCCATAACCTACGCCTCGGGCAAACCTCACATAGGCAACACGTACGAGATCGTGCTGTCCGACGCCATCGCGCGGTTCAAGCGCATGCAGGGCTACGACGTATTCTTTATGACGGGAAGCGACGAGCACGGGCTTAAAATCGAGCAAAAGGCGCAAGCCGCGGGCAAAAGCCCCAAGGAGTACGTCGACGGGGTAGTCGAGGTTTTGAAGAACTTAAACGCCGTCACGGATATCTCGGCGGATAAGTTCATGCGCACGACCGACGCCGACCACGTTGCTTCCGTTCAGGCGATATTCAAAAAGTTTTATGAACGGGGCGACATATACAAGGGTTCTTACGAGGGACTTTACTGCACCCCGTGCGAGAGCTTCTGGTCTGAAAATCAGCTCGTCAACGGTCGTTGCCCCGACTGCGGAAGAGAGGTGAAGCCCGCCCGCGAAGAGGCGTATTTCTTCAAAATGGGCAAATACGCCCCCCGCCTTGTAGAGCACATTCTCACCCACCGCGGGTTCATACAGCCCGCCTCGCGCCAAAGAGAGATGTTAAACAACTTTCTGCTTGCCGACGAGTACATCGGAAAATCGGACGAGGAGCTTATAAAAGCCGTTGAAGAGGGAACGTTAAAGACGAAGTTGCAGGACCTCTGCGTGTCGCGTTCGACCTTTACATGGGGCATACCCGTCGATTTCGACAACAAGCACGTAGTCTACGTGTGGCTCGACGCGCTCACCAACTATATAACGGGCGTCGGCTACTCGCCCGAGGGCAGTTCGCAAAAGTACAAAGAGCTCTGGCCCGCCGACGTGCACGTCATTGGCAAAGACATAATGCGCTTTCATACCATATATTGGCCCATATTTTTAATGGCGTTGGGCGAACCTCTCCCCAAGTGCGTTTTCGGTCACGGCTGGCTGCTTAAAGAGGGCGAAAAAATGTCGAAGTCCCGCGGCAACGTGCTCTACGCCGACGACCTTGCGGGCGTTTTCGGCACGGACGCTTTGAGATATTACCTTCTCCACGAAATGCCGTACGCCGACGACGGCTATGTAAGCTGGGAGCTTATCGCCGAAAGGGTCAACTCCGACCTTGCCAACACCCTCGGCAACCTCGTCAAGCGCACGGTGTCGATGACCAACCAATACTTGGGCGGAACGGCGGCGCGCACAAAAGCCATTGGCGAAGCCGACGGCGGGTTTATTGAAATTGTCTCCGCGCTCAAAGGCGAAGTAGAGAGGGCGATGGACGAATACAGGGTGTCCGACGCGCTCGACGCGGTTATGACGGTGCTCCGCCGCGCCAACAAATATATCGACGAAACAACGCCGTGGATACTCGCCCGAAGCGAGGAAAACAAACCCCGTCTTTCGGAAGTGCTTTATAACCTTCTGAGCGCGATAGATATAGCCGGGAATATGTTAAAGCCCTTCATGCCCACGGCTTCAAAAAGGATATCGGCGGAGATCGGGGGGAAGGATCGCGGGCTTGAAAGCCTTGAAACTTTCGCGTTCAACCAAAGTTACACCGTAACAAAGACCCCCGAAACGCTGTTTGTAAGAATAAACAAAGAGGAATTGAAACCCGTGATAGAGAAGATAGAAGAGGCTCAGAGGGCGGAAGCAGCCCCCGCGGCAGAGGATAAAGAGGACAAAAAAGAACAGATAACCATCGACGACTTTGCAAAGATAGAAATGCGCGTGGGAACGGTAGTCGCGTGCGAGGGCGTTAAAAAGAGCAAACTGCTGCACGAAACCATCGACATAGGCGCGCGGAAGCTGTCGGTTCTCTCGGGCATAGCCGCGCACTATACCCCCGAAGAAATGGTGGGAAAGCGCGTTATCGTCGTCTGCAACCTGCCCCCGCGCGAGATGAAGGGCATTGTGTCGGAGGGAATGATAATCTGCGCCCAATCGCCCGACGGCACGCTGTCGGTCGTCTCCCCCGAAAAGGACGTTCCAAACGGGAGCCTGCTTTCGTGAAATATATCGACGTGCACTGCCACCTCGACGGCGGATATTACGGGGAACTTTCCGCGCTCTTTGCGGCTATGAAAGAGGCGGGGGTCGAAAAGGTGATCTCCGCGGGGTTCGATTTGGCTTCGAGCCAATTTTCAAAAGACCTTTCCGAGCGGTTCGGGGGCTGTTATTTTACGGCGGGCGTTCACCCCACCGAGCTTGCGGGCTTTTCGGAGAGCGCATTAAAGGAGACAGAACGGCTTGCCGCCCACCCAAAGTGCGTTGCCATAGGCGAGATCGGGCTGGACTATCACTACCCCGAAACAGACAAAAAAAGGCAGTGGGAGATATTCGAAAAACAGCTCGCCCTTGCCGACGGGCTGGGCTTGCCCGTCGTCATTCACTCGCGCGATTGCGCCGAGGATATGCTTGAATTACTCACAAAAAACCGCGCTTTATTGAAGCACGGCGCGCTCATGCACTGCTATTCCCATTCGGCTGAAATGGCGGAGCAGTTCGCGCGTTTGGGACTGTATTTTTCGTTCGGCGGATCGAGCACGTGGAGCGGTTCGAAGAGGGCGAAAAAGGCGATAAAGGCTTTGCCCGCACAACGGCTTTTGAGCGAGACCGACAGTCCCTACCTTGCCCCCGCTTCCCTCTATGGAAAGTTCCCCAACACCCCGCTTTCCATACCCGAGATAGTGCGCAACATGGCGGAAATAAGGGGCGAGGACGAAGAGCAGACCGCCCAAACTATCTGGCAGAACGCCCACGCGCTGTTTTTCAAACTCAACTAAAACTTCAAAAATATCAAAGTATATTTAAAAATTTCGGAATTTTTCGCAAAAATCCATTAAAAAAGCTAAGCCCGCGTAAAGGTTGCGGGCTTTCTTATCATAGGTGAGGCGTTCGGAAAATACTCCGCGCTTTAACTTAAAAATAAACGCTGTCGGAAACACTCCGCGCTTTTACTTAAAGTATAACGCTTTCGGAACTTTTCCGCGCAATAAGAGTTTGCGCCGCGAGCGGCGCGCTATTCCCCCCAAAAGGCGGCTAAAATATGGAAAACGACGTATTTGCCATTTTACGCGAGTGCGGCTTCGGCTTCAAAAAGAAGCTCGGACAAAACTTCATAACAGATAAAAACCTGCTTTCTTCGATAGTCCGCGGGGCGGGCGTGGAAGAGGGCGCAACGGCGATAGAGATAGGCTGCGGGGCGGGCACGCTCACAAGGGAGCTTTCGAAAGCCGTTGGCAAGTCGGGCAGGGTCGTGGCGTTCGAGGTCGACAAAAGCCTTAAACCCGTGCTCGAAAGGACCCTTGCCGACTGCCCCAACGCAGAGGTGATCTTTTCGGACTTCCTCTCCGTTGACTTAAAGGAACTTGAAAGGCGGGCGGGGGAGTACAGCGTTGTGGCAAACCTTCCTTATTACGTCACCACGCCCGTCATCGCAAAACTTGCCGAAGAGGGGGAGAAGTGGAAGAGCCTCACCGTAATGGTTCAGGAAGAGGTCGCCCTTCGGCTGTGCGCAAGGGAGAACACGCCCGAGTACGGGGCAATTACCGCCCAGCTCGCGCTGTACGCGCGCGCGGAGATAATAAAAAAAGTCCCGCGCGAGCTGTTTTACCCCCGCCCCAACGTCGACAGCGCGGTGGTAAAGCTGACCGCCGAACGCGGTCGGCTTTGCGTGGAGAGCGCGGAATATTATAAAAAAGTCGTACGCGCCGCCTTTGCGGCGCGCCGCAAGACGCTCGAAAACAACCTTGTAAACAACTTCCCCCTCTCGCGCGAAAAGGCGGCGGAAGTGCTTTCGGACTGCGGCGTTTGCCCCAAAGCCCGTGGCGAGACCCTCTCGCCCGAGGATTTCGCCCGTCTTTCAAACGCCCTTTACGGTCTTTTGGGCTGACAAAAAAAGGTTCAAAAAAAGCGTTCTATTTGCGCTCCGCCCCTCATAGACTAAGTTAGACTAAAAATTGCGGGAGGCGCAAAATGCAGGAACTCGACTATGCCGAAATGCTTGAAATACCCGTCAGCACGGTGACGGTCACAAAGAAAAAGAGTTTATTCAGAAAGAGAACGCAGGAAAAACCGCACGACGACCTTAAAGACAGAGTGGTCGACAGCGTGAACGAGCGCGTAGGCGCGTTCGTTGCGGCGGAAGATCTATCCGACCCGCCCGTGCGCACGGTAGGCGCAAAGCGTGACAGGGGCAGTATGGTTCTGATAGGTGAAATGGCGGCGGTGTGCGTCATTGCCCTCGCCATCTTTTTGACCAACGTATTCATGCCCCACAGCGCGATAAACACATTCATAGCTTCCCTCTCGAAGCCCGCGCCCGAAAGCGAGCCGTCGTTCAACCAGCTTACGCTCTCGCCCGTCGTCAGCGATCTTTCCGACGCCGACGTTCAGCTCGACGAAAACGGCGTTATAACCTTTCAGGCAAAGTGCAGCGTTTATCCCGTGTGCGAGGGAAAGGTGTCGTCGATAATTGAAAACGACGGGCTTTACACCGTTGAAATAGCGCACACCTCGACCTTTTCGAGCATAATAAACGGGCTTACTAACGTCTATGCCGCCGAGGGCGAAAAAGTTGCGCCCAACGTGCCGTTCGCCTACACCGACGGTTCTGCTTCGGTAAACGTGTCGCTTTTCGACAACGGCACGCTCCTCAACTGTTACACCCTCTCCGAAAAAGAAGCGCCCGTCTGGAATTCGTGAAAATATCCATACATCCGCTCTTTCTCGCGGTCGGTCTGTTCACTGCGCTGTTCGGCGGATTTACGGTGTTCATAATATGCGCGTTGACCGCACTTCTGCACGAGTGCGGTCATATATTTTGCGCCGAAAAGCTGGGGTTCGAATGTACCCGCGTGCGGCTTATGCCATACGGCGCGGCGGCAGTGTGCGAGCTGGACGGCATATCCCCCGCCGACGAAATACGCCTTGCGCTGTCGGGACCTTTGGTAAACTTTCTTATATGCGTCGCCGTTGCGGGGCTTTGGTGGTTCGTGCCGCAGGTGTACGCCTACACCGACCTCTTGTTCTACGCAAACGCGGGTATGCTTGTTCTGAACCTTTTGCCCGCCTATCCCCTCGACGGCGGCAGGGTAGCTCGGTGCGCTCTGTTGAAGTGCTTAAAGCCCCGAACGGTAAACCTCATTCTCCGCGGGGTCAACGTTGCGCTGGTTGCGGTAATAGTAGCCCTTTTCTTTACGGTATATCACAATTTAAGTCTTTTGGCGGCGGCGGTAATGTTGCTGTGTTCGGCGTTTTCGCCGCCCCCGCCCGCAAGGCGAATCGACTTTGCCGCGCGCAAAAAGAAGAGGGGCAGGGAAGTGCGGTACGTCATTTTGAGCGAGGACGCCACATTCCGCGACGCCTTGCGTTACATGGACGCCTCGCGCTATCTTGTGTTGCAGATATACTCGTCCGACGACAAATTCCTCGACGAAATAACCGAGGACGAACTCTGCGCTCTGTTGCAGACCAAAACCCTGTACGAGAAAATTGTGTGATGGCAAAATTTCAATTTTGCCATTAACTCCCGAAAAGCCCGAATAAGCGGCGTTCTGCTGTGTCAAGCTGCGGCAACCCTCAGTCATTTACTACAATGTAAACTCCTTCGGGTTTTCCTCGCTTTCCTTGCATAACTTGCTTCTTCGAACTTTCTCACTTCGTACGGGCAAGGGCAACCGAGCACACTAAACTCCCCATTCGCGCCCCTTCACTTGTGAGGGGGAGCTGTCCGCGAACGCGGACTGAGGGGGTGTATTCCAAATAATATTCGATTACGTCATCAACTTGACAAACCCCGCGGCAAATGGTACAATTTTTTTAAAACCCGCGCCGCAAAGCGGCGCGGCGCGTTCCCACAAAAAAAGCGCATACCTATGAAAAAATTTGACTACGATTCAAAGTTCTTCGATCCTCTGCACACCCTCGACTGCGGTCAGATATTCCGCTTCGAACCCTTCAAAAGCGGCTTTATCGTGTTCTCCCTCGACAAGGCGTGCTACCTTTATAAGGACGGTTGCAGAACTGTTGTCGAAAGCGACGACCCCGACTATTTTTTCAACTTTTTCGACCTCGCCCGCGACTACTCGCAAATAGTAAAAACCGCCGAGGAGAGCGGCTTTCAACTGCTTGCAAAAAGCGCGCGCGCCTTTTCGGGGCTAAGGCTTCTCAACCAGAACTGCGAGGAAATGATCTACTCTTTCATCATCTCCCAAAACAACAATATCCCCCGCATAAAGGGCATTATCTCGAGGATATGCGAGGGTTTAGGCGAAAGGAAGAGTTTTTTGGGGAACGAATATTACGCTTTTCCCACCACCCGCGCACTGTCGGAACAAGGCGCAGATTTTTTCAAAAACGTCGGATGCGGCTATCGCGACAAGTTCCTCTTCGAAACGGCGCAAAGGATAGAGAGAGAGGGCGTCGAAAGGCTCAAAAACCTCTCTTCGGCAGAGCTTACAAGCGAGCTTCTGACCTATAAGGGAATAGGGGAAAAGGTAGCCGACTGCATAGCCCTTTTCGGCTTTTCGCGGCGCGATCGCTTCCCCGTGGACGTATGGCTCGAAAAGGTATACAAAGAGGATTTCAACGGTTCGCTCACAGACAGAAAGGCTATGTCCCGATATTTCACCGATCTTTTCGGCGCAAATTCGGGATACTTCCAGCAGTATTTATTTTACGGAAAACGTCAAAACTTATAATATGCCCGATTATTTCACCCACACAATAGCCGCCGACCGCATTTACGAGCAGATCGGCGGTAATTCGAGAAAGCTGATAACCTCGCGCGCGCTGTACATTCTCGGCGCGCAGGGGGGCGACGTGTTCTTTGCCTATAACATGAAGCTCTCGCGCGCCAATTTGGGGCGGGAGCTGCACGCGCAAAAAGCCGACGAACTCTTCAAAAAACTGCTCTCGGGCAACAAGTGCTACCTTGCGGGCTGGGCAACGCACTACGCGCTCGACAGCACGATTCACCCCATAGTATATGCCTTTGAAGAGGGTAAGCGCATGCTCTTCGCCCATCAGAAATTCGAGAGCGACGTGGGGCTTTACGCAAGCAAATTTTACAGGACCCGCAGAACGATCCTTCCGCGCGACATGGTGCTTGCATGTACGGGGGCGGTGTACGACAGCATAAAGCAGGTCGTTCCCACCGTCACGCTGACGGGCGTGGAGAGGTGCTTAAAGCGGCACTTCGACTACACGCGCTATCTTTACCGCACAAAGCGGCAGACATACAGGTGCGAATACGACTTTTCGCTGTTTGCGGGCGTATTGGAAGAGGCGGTGGAGCTGGGCGTAAAAGCCGTGCAGAGCGTGCTTGCGGGCGAGGTAAACGAAGAGCTTTTTTGTAAAGCGTTCTTGCAAAGGGAGTAGAGGTAATTTTGCCTTGCGGCAAAAGTGAAATTCGCACTGCGTGCGAGTGAAATTTGCGCTACGCGCAAGTGAAATTTTTTTGCTCACGCAAAAAAGTTGTTGTGTGTGCGTGCGGCGGGCGGCATTTTGCCGCCCGCCGCTATTTTAAATATTATCGGAGCGCATTAAGGCACTGTTCGCGCGCGGGCGTTGGAACGCCCGCGCGCATATTATCGGCGCAACATAAGGCACTGTCATTTCGAACGCTATGAGAAGCCCGCGAAGCGGGTTCGCGCGAGGGCGTAGCCCGACGCTCTGCCGAGGGTTCCCGCTTGCGGGAAACGGCAGATTGACCGAGATAATCCCAAGGTGGTCTGTGCTTGCCCTTTGAAACGCGAACAAAAAAACCGCTTGTTTATTGTCTCGTGCGCGCTCCCGCCGCCCCCCAACCCTCCCCCCATGGATATTTTGTAAAAAGTTACCGATAATATTTTTATGGATTCACTTCAAAAGCAAATAAAGTCGGTAAAGGACGTGCTCGTCTCCGAGGACGTGCTCGTGTTCGAGTTCGTCTCGGAGGGCGGCAAGGAATTCGCCGCGATATATGCCGACGGCATTGCCGACAAAGCCCTTTTGGGCGAGCTTGTAGTCAAGCCCCTGCGCACCGTAAAAAAAGCCGACGACATTCACACCGTAAGGCGGCTTTTGGCTTCCCCCGAGGTAAAGGACTGCTCGTCGATACCCGACGCCATAGAGGAAATATCCGACGGCAACGCCGTGCTGTTCGTTGGCGGCGAGCGCGACTTTTTTATAATAGGTCTTAAAAAACCGCCCGCCCGCGCCATTGCCGAGCCGCCCACGCAGATAGCCGTCAAAGGACCGCGCGAGGGGTTCGTCGAGGAAATAAAGACCAATATGGGGCTTGTGCGCAAGCGCATAAAGAGCGACAAATTGCAGATAAAAACCCTCAAATGCGGCAAGCGTTCCCAGACCACCGTCGCCATTGTATATATCGACGGCGTTTGCCGAAAGGGTCTGCCCGAAATACTCCAAAAGGAGATCGAGAGCACGCAGATAGACGTCGTGCCCGATTCATCGTATATATCGGCGTTCGTATCTTCCCGCCCGCGCTCGGTGTTCAAAAGGTGCGCCACAAGCGAAAAACCCGACATCTTCTGTTCCAAGATCTCCGAGGGAAGAGTGGGGATACTCGTCGACGGCTCGCCCATCGCCCTCACCGTTCCCTACATGATAGTCGAGGACTTTCAGACGGGCGAGGACTATTATTCAAGCAGTTATCGCGCCACGACGCTGCGCATTATCCGCTTCATATCCGTGCTCATCGGCATATTTCTGCCCGCGCTGTACGTCTCGGCACAGCTGTTCAAGATACAGCTCATACCTTTCAGACTGTTGCTTAAAATATCCAGCTCGGTGCAGGGAATACCCCTTTCGCCGAGTATCGAAATGTTTTTAACGTTACTCGTGCTCGAAGTTCTCAACGAAGCCTCGATAAGAATGCCCAAGTACGTGGGGCTTGCCCTTTCGGTAGTGGGCGCGCTCGTCTTGGGCGATACAGCCGTAAAGGCGGGAATAATCTCCACGCCCGCGATAATAATTGTTGCCTTTTCGGCAATATGCCTTTATACCGTCCCCGACCTCGTCGAAACGACGGCTACTTTAAGGTGGATATACCTCATAATAGCGGGCAGTATAGGTCCGTTCGGGGTCGCGGTCTTTACCGTATTTTTAATAAGTTATCTCGTCACCGAACAGTCCTATGGCGTTCCGCTGCTTGCGCCCTTCGCCCCCGCGATAGCGGGCGACTTAAAGGACGGCATGGTAAAAGCCAATCTCTACACCCTCAAAAACCGCCCCGAGGTGTTAAAAAGCAAGCAAAAAGTGAGGCTCAAAAAGAATGTTGAAAGTTAGGCAGATATGCTTCATAATGGCGATATATACCATCGTTTCCAAACTTTTGCTGTACCCCACTCAGCTCAGCTTATACAGCGGCAGAGACCTGCTGTTTTCGGCGGGCGTAGATTTTCTGGTGCAGGGAGTCGCGCTGTGGTCGGTCGCGTTCTTAGCTTCGCGCACAGACAAAACGCTGTTCGAACTGCTTTCGGATACCTTCGGCAAAACGGCGGCGCGCGTTATCATCGCCCTCTTCGGGCTGTTTTTCGCGTTCACCGCGCTCGTTCCGCTCTTCGAACAGCAGATGTACGTCCACGCCATTTTTTACGACACCACGCCGCCGCTCCTCGTGTTTTTGCCCGTCTTTTTCTTCCTTGTGTACGCGGGCGGAAAGGGCTTCGAAAACATGGGCAGGTGCGCCGACATTTCGCTCCCCGTATTCCTTTTTTCGGGAATACTCATTTTGTTTATGTCCTTTTCGGAAGTAGACTTTGCGAACCTGTTGCCCATGCTCAAAACGCCCCCGACCGCCCTCTTCGGCGGGTCGTGGAAAACGGCGTTCAGATTTGCGGAACCGGCATATATGCTGATGTTTTTGGGCAGATTCGAGTATAAAAAGGGCGACGCGGCAAAGATAGTTATAAGTTACGCCATAGCCGCCGCGGCAGTTCTGGGCTTCTTGTCGCTCTTCTACGGCATATATGCGGGCATAGCCCCCTCGCGGCAGTTCGCCGTCTCCAAAACCGCCCTCTATTTTTCGGCGATAGATATGATAGGCAGAATAGACCTCTTCGCTCTGTACGTCCTCGAAACGGTAATGCTCTTCGCCCTCGTTCTCAACATACAGCTCGCCGCCGTCTGCTTCGGCGAGTGCGTCGGCGTGCAAAAGCCTTATGCGTATTCGCTTGCCGTCAACGCCGTCCTCGCCCTGATACTCTATCTTTGCAGTCACTTTTTCACCCTCATCACCGCCTTTTTCGCCGATTGGGCGGGCATAGTCACCCTCGTTTTCGCCACCCTCGCCCCCGCGCTCTGCTGGCTGTTGAACCGTGAAAGGGCGAACGGAACGCCAAGGGGAATGTCAAACGGAACTTTAAAGGGAACGCCTCGGTCGGGCGATCCTTCCCCCCGCAAAAGGTCGGCTTCGGGCGAAAGTTCTTCTGAAAGCGGAAGTGACGCTTCACAAAATTCAGGCGAAAGTTCATATAAAAGCGGAAGTGCTACTTCACAAAACACAGTCGAAAGCTCGATCGAAAGAGGAAGTAATGCTTCACAAAACGGAAGCGTTACTTCACAAAACACAGGCGAAAGTTCGCAAAAAAGCGGAAGCGTTACTTCACAAAGCAGTAACGGTTCACAAAAGGAGCGCGCGCAAAAACGCGGGAGAGCCGCGGTCATGCGCAAGAGAGGGGTGCAGAATGGCTAAGCGTTCGTTCGACATAAAGAGGTTCTCGCCCGTCTTTTATTGGATAATACTCCTCGCCCTTTTGGGGCTGTTTTTCACCAACGACTTCGGGCTGGTCGATCTGAACAAGTCGTCGATAATCGTCGCCGTCGGCGTCGACAGCACGCCCGACGAGGTGCAGGTCACCGCCCAGCTCGCCGTTCCCAAGCCCTCGCAGAGCGGCGACAGCGTGGAGTACGCGCAGATACAGGGAAGCGGCAAAACGGTCGCCGACGCGCTCAACGAGATAAACGCAAAAACGGGCTTTTATCCCAAGCTCCAGTTCTGCAAACTCATTCTGATAGGCGAGAGCTGTAAAGACAAGGAGCTTTTCAGAATACTCGGATGTTTTTACAGAAAGAACTATTCCGAGCTGACCGCCCTCACGGCGATGTGCAAGGGCAACGCCGCGGATATGCTCGAAATGAAGACGAGCACGTCAGACCTCACCGCAACCGCCATTCAGCGCGTGCTCTCGGACGAACTCAAAAAGTCGGCTAACGTGTCGAGCGTAAACTTAAAAGACATAGCCGTTATGAACTTTTCGAAGAGCAGGGCGTGCTATATGCCCTATATCGAGTTCGGCGAACAGGGCACTTCGGCGGAGGGCGGCGACGGCGATAATGTGGGAAGCAAACCCCCGCAAAGCGGCGGAAGTTCGGGCGAAAGCGGAAGCGGAGGCAGCGGTGGAAACGGCGGCGGAAGCTCGGAGCAGGGCGGCTCGGGTGCGGGATCGGAAGGAAGCGGCGGTTCACAAAATTCGGGCGAAAGCGGAAGCGGCGGTTCACAAGGGGGAAGCGGCTCACAAGGCGGCGGGCAAAGCGGAAGCGGCGGCGGGCAAAAGCCCATGGAGTTCACCGCGCGCAAGACGGCGATCTTCAGGGACGGAATGTTTGCTGGCATACTCGACGACAGACAGTCGTTCGCCCTCGATGTGCTCAAAAACGACATACGCCTTGCCGTGCTCCCGTGCGACGCCGGGGGCAGGCACTACACGCTGGGGCTTAAAGAGACTTCGGGCGCGGTCGAAGTAAAAATGGACGGTGGGAGACCCGTGGTAAAGCTCTCGTTTAAGGCGAGCGCGCAGATAGCGGGCGTGCGCAAGCCCGTCGACCCGAGCGAGACGGCTTCGGACGACGATATTTCCCCCGAAGTTCTGCGCGGCGCGGAAGAGGAGATAAAGAACAGATTTGCCTCGCTTTTAGAGGTGATAACGCGCGAGGAGTGCGACGTATTGAACCTGCGCGAAAGGTTATATCGCCGTTTTGCCGCCGACTATTCTTCCGACCCCGCCGCCCTTTTCACCCAATTGGGGGTAGAGTATTCCGTATCCATCCGCTCCGCCAAGTAACTACCGAAAAGTCCGAATAAGCGGCGTTCTGCTGTGTCAAGCTGCGGCAACCCTCAGTCATTTACCTTATAGTAAACTCCTTCGGGTTTTCCTCGCTTTCCTTGCATAACTTGCTTCTTCGGACTTTCTCACTTCGTAATTGCAAGGGCAACCGAACTTTTCTCACTTCGTACAAGCAACCCCCACCTTCAATTCCTCCCCCTTACCAAGGGGGAGGGAATAAGGAAAAAATATTCGCGCCCCTTCACTTGTGAGGGGGAGCTGTCCGCGAAGCGGACTGAGGGGGTGCACTTCCCAATAATCATCACCGCAACACACCAAAGCGGGCGCGCAGTTAAAAACTGCGCGCCCGCCCATGTTTACGACGCTCACCGCATATGCGCAAGACATTCTACGATCACCCTCGAAAGGGTCTGTATCTCGCGCGCAGACACGTTTTCGCGCGCATTGCCCGAGATAATTTCAGCCGTCTTGGCGGTTCCGTTCCCCGTCACGTCGCGCTGTACGGCTTTTGCAACGGCGGTTGCCGTATCGCGCTCCGTTCCCTCGTTCACATATCCGCTTATAAGTTCGGCAATTACGTTTTCCGCCCCGCTCAGCGAAAGATCCCCGCGTACAAACTGCTCGTATGCGACATAGTATACGGTCGCAAGCGCGCCCACACCTACGCCCTTTTCGGCAATAAGGGTCAAATTCTCAACGAGGAAGTAAAAGCTCGCGTGCACCGCGGCGGCGTAGGCGGCATAGAATATAATGCCGAGCGCCACGGGCAAAAAGGTCAGCATCTTTTTTTGAACGTTCTTAAAGACCGTCTTTTTAAGAAGCTGTACCGTCGCCACCGTCAAAAGCGCAAGCAAAGCGGTATCCGCGCCGTAACAGGCGAAAATATTGCAAATTTCTTCAAAAGTCATCTTTCTCTCCTTGAAATTTTTTTATTTTCACCCGGCAAATATAGGTAACGCCGAAACCCGCGTTTCAAACCCAAAACCCAAAAATAAACTCAAAAAAAAGTTGTAACTTTTTTGACCGTCCGCCCTCATTTTTTTGGACTTTTTTGCGTGACTTTTTTCGAACCGTTCTTTTGCGAATTTCCCCAAAACGTGCGCGCATATATCAAAGTTAACGCTTCCGCGCCATATTTTCAAAACAGCCGCGTATATGTTTGCAAAAACGCCCGCCGTGTGGTAGAATTGTTGAGGAGAAAAAAGTATGCGCATGCACCGTAAATCCCGCCTCGACGAACGCCTTGCGGCGTGTTCCGACATAGTTACAATGGCGGATATCACCCAAAAGAATATGTCGCTTTCCGCCCTCGAAAGGGAATATCTGCCCTTCGAAAAGCTCTTCGGCAACACAAACCCTCTGCACCTCGAAATAGGTTGCGGAAAGGGCAAATTCGTGTGCGAAACGGCAAAGCTCCATAAAGACGTCAACTTTATCGCCGTCGAAAAAATTTCAAATGTCCTCATCGAAGCCCTCGAACGCGCAAAGCAAGAGGAGATAAAAAACGTCTACTTTCTCAACTGCGCCGCCGAAGTGCTCGAAAAGTATTTCCCCCAAGGCTCGGTGGAGCGCATATATCTCAACTTTTCCAACCCGCTCCCCAAAGAGGGCTACAAAAAACAGCGTTTGACCCACCCGCGCTTTCTCAAAATATATTCGCATATTCTCAAAGACGGCGGCGACATCATTCAAAAGACCGACGACGGCGATTTTTATTCCTTTTCCCTCGAAAGCTATCTTTCAGGCGGGTTCGAAGTAGTCGAAAAGTGCGAAGACCTCGCCGCGTTCCCCGTAGAGGGCGACGTCGAGACAGAGCACGAACGCCTTTTCAAAGAGCGCGGGAAGCGCATTTACAGAATACGCGCGATAAAAAAATCGTAACTGCGCGGGAGGGCGCATATGGAAGCATGGCAGATATGTTTGATAGTTTTCGCCTCGTTGCTTTCGGGCGGCGGGGCGGCGGTCGCTTTCGTGTGGTTCAACAACAGCTTGCTTACGGTAAAACGCTTTTCGTTCGAAAGCAAAAAAGCAGGCGGAAAGGTTCGCATAGTTCAGCTTTCCGACCTGCACGGCAAGAGCTTTTCGCGCGGCAATCGCCGCCTTATCAAAAGGGTAAAAGCCCTCGCGCCCGACGTTATCTGCGTGACGGGCGACATTATCCACAACTACAAGCCAAAGGGGGTTGAACGTGCGGTCGCGCTTGTGCGGGAGCTTGCCGCGGTTTGCCCCGTTTTGTATGTCTCGGGCAATCACGAAATGCGCAACAAGGGCTATCGGGAGTTCAGACAAAGGCTTGCGGAGGCGGGCGCGCGCGTGCTCGACGACCGCGCCGAAAAAGTTTGCGGCGTGACCTTTGTCGGGGTCAACTGCGCCTCGCTCAAAAACGGCACGCCCGCAAGGCTTTTGGAGGAGTGCGAAAGGGCGGGGGAAGACTGCCGCGTACTGCTTGCGCACATGCCTCACTGCGTGCAAAACTATAAGGGGTACGACCTTGTGTTGAGCGGTCACGCGCACGGCGGGCAGTGGCGCATACCCTTTACAAAGGTGGGAATATACGCGCCCGGGCAGGGGCTTTTCCCCAAGTACACCGCGGGCGTATATCGTGAACATGGCACGGTGATGCTTGTCTCGCGCGGGCTGGGCAACTCGCAGTTTCCTCTGCGCCTTTTCAATCCCCCGCAGATAGTCGTAGCCGAAATATGCGAATCAAGCGTTCCGCTTGAGCGGCGTGTCGCCGCGGACGGGATTCTTAACGACGGGTAATGGGAATACAACATATGCGCTTATCAACGTAAAACACCCCCCTCTTATAATTCTCCCCCCTCGCAAGCGAGGGGGGAGAATAGGGTCAATGGGGAGTGTTAGGGCAGTGGTTAAAATTTTAACTGAAACCTATCTCACAAGCAGCGCGAGAATGGCTTTTATGGTATGCAGTTTGTTTTCGCCCTGATCGAGCACAAGGCTGTTTTTGCCGTCGATAATGTCCGCCGTCACCTCAACGCCGCGGTTCGCGGGCAGGGAGTGCATGAACAGCGCGTTGGGCTTTGCGTGCGACATAAGCGACTTGTTCACCTGATAGGGCATGAGTATCTTCTTTTCCTCGTTCGATATGGAGGAGTGGTAGTTATAGCTGTCGGTGTAAACGATATCCGCGTCTTTAACGGCGGCTTCGGGCTTATCGGTAAGCTCGATATTCCCGTACTGCATGGCGTCGTTCAACGCCTCGGCGTTCACGGGGAACTGTTCGGGGGTCGCAAGCGCAACTTCCAGCCCGCACTTCACCGCGCCCGTTATAAGCGAAGCGGCGTTCGCCGAACCCTTGCCCACGTATGCAATTTTCAGCCCCTCGAGCCTCGCGCACCTCTCCCATATGGTAAACAGGTCGCACATGGTCTGCATGGGTATTCCGTTCTCGTTTGTCGAGTTTATTATCGAAATATCCGAATACTTGCAGAATTCGTCCAGCTCGGTCTGGTTTATGCCCCTCGTCACAAGCGCGCCCACGCCGTAGCGGGATATGACGTTTACGATGTCCTTGATGTTTTCGCCCGCGCGCATGTCGTGTTCGCTGTAAGGCAAATTCGCGCACACCCCGCCCAGTTGGCGTATGCCTATTTCAAGCGCGGAACGCGTCCTTATCGACGTGTCGTTGAATAGCAGCGCGACGGTCGTCCCGAGCAATATCCTCGTGTCCTCGTGCGCGATGAACTTGGCTTTCATCGCCTTTGTGGCGTATAAAATTTCAAACAGCTCCTCGGTCGTGTAGTCGGTGAGCTTCACCATGTGCAGGTGCTGTACGCTGTAAGAGGGAAAATATCTGTTAATATCCATAATTTTTTTCCGTACCTTTTAGTATATTTCAATTATATCACGTTGTTTCCGTCTTTTCAACCCTTTTCGAGAACTTACAGCCGCAGTAGTTCTGTCTGTAAAGGGAGTACTCCTTTGAAAGCTCCAGACTTCGTTTATAGCCGTCGCGCTTTTTAAAGTCGCACCACAGCCATTTCGCCCTGTTTTCGAGGCTCTTTCCAATGGCGTTTATAAGCCTTGCGTCTTTAAGGGGGCTTAAAGTGAGGGTGGTCGAAAAGTAGTCGAACCCGCCCTCGTCGGCAAGCCGCGCCGTCTTTTCAAGGCGGAGCTTAAAGCACGTCTCACACCTTGCGCCGCCCTCGGGGCAGTTTTCAAGCCCTTTTACCGCGGAGTAAAATTTTTCTTCTTCTCTGTCGCAGTCCAAGGCGTTCGCCCAGCCCGTCTCGTTTATAAAGCGCAGAAGTTCGTCCTTGCGCTTTTGGTATTCCCAGCCCGCGATGTTGGGGTTGTAAAAGAGCACGGTAATTTCAAAACTGTCTTTAAGCCTTTCGAGGCACGCCGAAGAGCACGGGGCGCAACAGCAGTGTAGCAAGAGCTTGCCGCCCGCGCCCTCGCTTATGGCGGTCGTCATCTTTTTATCGTAGTTTTCGGCGTTCGTGCAATTTTTCATGTCCGTGCGGATTTTTTTGAAATTTTCGGGCGTTCGCGGTCTTTTCCGCCCGTGCGGTTTTCACGCAAATAAGATACCACAAAACGCAATTAAATTCAACACTTTCAAGTATTTTCGCAAAAAATTATTTTCAAGCCCCCGAAAGACTTTGAAAAAGCCGCGCGGTGTGCTATAATACGCATAAGGCGTGCCGTAAAACGCACAAAGCATCATAAATCAACGGAGAAAGCTATGGCGGGTTTGAAATTGACCGAAATCACCAAATACTATCCCTCGGGGGCGACCGCGCTCTACAACGTCAGCCTCGAAGCGGCGGACAAACAGTTCATAACCGTAATAGGGGGCGAAAAGAGCGGCAAGTCCACGCTGATAAGGATAATCGCGGGGCTTGAAGAGGCGACCTCGGGCGTCGTCGAAATAGACGGAAAGGACATGGAGGACGTCGACCTTCGCGACAGAAACGTCGCCATGATCTTCCGCGGCGACAGCCTTAACAAAGCCCTCAACGTCTACGAAAATATGGCGTTCGGACTGAGGATAAGAAAAGCTCCGCAGACCCTCGTCGACCAGCGCGTAAAGTCGGCGGCGCAGATTCTGGGGCTTACCGACTGCCTTTACCGCAAAATAAAAATGCTCTCCGCTTCCGAAAAAATGCGCGTGGTTCTGGGCAGGGCGCTCGTGCGCGAGCCGAGGTTGTATCTCTTCGACGAACCTCTGGCGGGTCTCGACGACAAGCTCCGCCTCGACCTTCTGAACGTCATAATAAACTTGCAGGCGCGCATGAACGGGACGTTCATCTATGCAACGAAGAATATCTCCGAAGCGCTCGCGGCGGGCACGCGCGTCGCCGTGCTCAAAAAGGGCTTTTTGCAGCAGATCGACGCCCCCGCCAACCTCTACGACTACCCCGCAAACACCTTTGTGGGCTTCCTCGTCGGTTCGCCCAACATGCAGTTCGTCAACGGAGCCAAGGTCGAAAAGACGGAGGGGGGCTATATAGCCCGCTTCGGCTCGCTTTCGTTCCCCATTGCCGAAAATATCGAAGCGCGGTTCGAAAAAATCGAGGAATACGCCCAAAGCGGCAGAGAGATAATTTTGGGAATACGCGCCGAGGACGCGGCAATTTCAAAGGACGGCGAGTATTCGGGCAAGGTCGAAAGCACGGTAAAGGACGGCGAAAAGCTGTATGCTTCCATAAAGACCGCCGAAAAATTCTCGCCCGTAGTCACCGCGGACGAGGAGCTTAAAGCGGGCGACGATGTTAAATTCAACATAGATTTGACAAGGCTCTACGTGTTCGACGCCGAAACGCGGCTCACGCTCCTTGCGCGCGATGGCGGCTATACTCAGACGGGCTTCGCCGACGCCGACAGAATTCCTTTGACCTACCCCGAAGAGCAGGCTATTTTGCAAAAGCTCGACGCGGCAAAAGACGGCAAGGGCAAAAAGAAGAGATAATTTTTGTAATTGACCGCGATATATTTATGAACCGTAGCGCAAGCACGGCGCACATATGCGCTGTGCTTGCGCTTAAAAATAACGCTTAAAAACGGCGTTTAAGGGCAACATAAAAAAGCAACGCACAACAAACAACGTTTAACGACAACGCTCAAACAGCAACGCGCGTAAAAAACCGTGCGCGCGTTAAGGCGGCAATATGTGGCAGAACATAGGCGAGGTCGCGCTCGACGCGTTCCTCGACACGTTAAAGGTCTTTCCGTTCCTTTTAATTATCTATGTGATAATAGAGGTTCTCGAGCACAAGACGTCTTTGACTAAAAACCGAAAAATACTTCAAGGCAAGTTTGCGCCCCTCATCGGTTCGTTTGCGGGGCTTATACCCCTTTGCGGTTTTTCGGTAATGGCGGCAAAATTGTACGAAAAGAGGTTCATAAAGACGGGCACTCTGTTGGCGGTGTTCGTCGCGACGTCCGACGAGGCGGTCATTCTGCTCGCCTCAAACGTCACAAACCCCAAATCGCTGTGGGCTATTTTGCCGTTACTTTTAATAAAGTTCGTGCTCGCCGTCGCCGTGGGCTACGCCGCAGCGGCGATCCTTCGCGAAAAGTTGCCCGAGGTTCAACCCGATCAAACCCCCGACTACGTGTGCGGGCACACGCACGTCGACGAAAAGAGCAACGTCGACATCTTTGTGTTGAGCCCCGCTCTGCACACACTTAAAATCTCGATCTATTTATTTATAATAAGTTTTGCGTTCGGGCTTATAATTTTGGCGGCGGGGGGAGAGGAAGCGTTGGCTTCGTCGCTTGCGGGCAACGCGTTTTTGCAACCTCTGATAACCTCGGCAATAGGGCTTATACCCAGCTGTGCTTCGAGCGTTATACTAACGTCCGCGTACACGGGCGGGGTGATAACGTTCGGCAGTATGACGGCGGGGCTGATAGTCAACGCGGGCATGGGGTTTATGATACTTCTCAAAAACCCGCGCATGATAAAGCGCGCGCTCGTTCTTGCCGCCGCTCTTTTATGCATAGCCTATGTCGGCGGGATAGGTATTAATCTTTTAGAACCGTACTTATTCCCGACCTTGTAACTGCCGCAAACTTCGTATATGCGTCGCAAGCGTTCCGCTTGACCAAGTGTCTTAATAGCGTTGAGGTAATACAGCGTAACAGCTGTTCAACATAAAGCTGTGTCAAGCTGCGGCAACCCTCAGTAAGGCTAACGCCTTCGATACGACACGTGCTTCTTGTGTACGCTCCTTTCGTCGTTTGCGCACGCTCATTGCATAACTCGCATCTACGAAGTTTCTAACTTCGTACAACTATTGCCCATTCCCTCCCCCTCCGAAGCGGAAGGGGAGGGAATGGGAGTAAGAATAGGGGGAGGGAACACAAGGGAGGGGGTCTCCGCTTAATGTTGAACAGCCTCTCCGCCGTTTTGCTCCCACGTTGTTAAGACACTTGATTAAACGGAACGTTTACCACAACTTTTTTGCGCCAGCAAAAAAATTTCACTTGCGGCGGAACGCCGCAAATTTCACTCGCACGCAGTGCGAATTTCACTTTTTTGCCAAAGGCAAAAAAATTTAACTTTCACGCAGTGAAAATTTCACTTGCGGCAAAATGCCGCAAATCCCCCCCAAAAAATTTCCCCCGAACGCTTGACAAAGCCGTCTCGGGGTGTTATTATGTTATCATCATATGAATAACAGTTCATATAATATATAAAAAACATTAAAACAAGGAAAAACAAAATGGACTTCGAAGAGGAGGAAAAACTGCACGAAGAGCGGCTCAAAGCCGCGCTCGCCTCAATGCCGTCCGAGGGCGACGTCGCCGAAATGGCGGCTCGGTTCAAGGCGATAAGCGAGCCTTCGCGCCTTAAAATACTGTTCGCACTTGCGGGCGGGGAGCTGTGCGTCGACCACGTGGGCGAGGCGGTAAACGCCAACCAAAGCGCGGTTTCGCACCAGCTGAGAATACTCAAAGACAACCGCATAGTCAAGTGCAGGCGGCTGGGCAAAAAAGTGCTCTACTCGATAGCCGACGAGCACGTGCTTTCGATGATGAGGAGCGCGAGGGAACACCTCGGCTGCGAGTGAGGGGCGCGATGAAAGAGATAATTTTGCTCGAAGGTCTCGACTGCGCCAACTGCGCCCGCGAGCTTGAAGAAATTTTAGCGCGGATAGACGGCGTAAACTTCGTCTCCGTCGACTTCATAAACCAAAAAGTAACCGCCGACTGCACGCCCGCCGCGCTCGAAAAGCTGATAAAGGAGTGCTCCTCGTTCGAGGAAGTCAAGGTAAAAGAGGTAAAGGAAGCGCGCAGTGCGGACACCCTTTCCAACGGTAACGCCGCTCCCGCCGCGGCAACTGCCGGCGCAAACGCAACAACTGCAAATGCGACCCTTCCCCCAACCGCTCGGGCTAACGTCGACAATCGGGTATTCGGCGAGAAGATAATGGTTGAAAACCTCTGTTGCGCCAACTGCGCGCGCGAGCTTGAAGAGCTGTTGAACGCGCAGAACGGCATAGAAGCCGCCGTCGATTTTATGAACTCGCGCATAGTGCTCAACGCGCCCGAAGAGGAGGCGCACGCCCGCGCGATAGACATAATCACCCACTTCGAGGACGTAAAGATAGTCAGCGGCAACTCCCGCAAGCCCTTTTTCAGGGAACACTTAAAGGACATAATATGTCTTATTTCGGCGGTCGTATTGTTCGTTCCCGCCGTCGTGCTCGACCTTACAAAGATAGCGTGGAGCGGCAACCTCGCCGCGCAGGTTTCGACCTACGTTCTCTACGCCCTCGCGTACCTCTTTGCGGGTCACCCCGTTTTGATAAACACCGCAAAGAACGTCGTAAAGGGCAGGGTGTTCGACGAAAACTTTTTGATGACCATAGCCTCGCTCGGCGCGGTAGCCCTCGGCGCGGTGACGAACGACGGCTTTTTCGAGGGGGTCGCGGTAATGCTCCTGTATCAGCTCGGCGAGCTGTTGCAGTCGGCGGCGGTAGGTGCTTCGCGCAACTCCATCTCCGACCTCATGGACCTTAAAAGCCCCTCGGCAACGCTGTTGAAAGAGGGCGTTCCCCGCGTAATATCTCCCGACGAACTGCTCGTCGGCGACATAATTTTGATAAAGGCGGGCGAGAAAGTTCCCGTCGACTGCCGCATAATAAAGGGCGCGACGACGATAGATATGAAGTCCTTAAACGGCGAACCCATGCCCAAAGAGGCGGGCGAGGGGAGCGAAGTGCTCTCGGGCAGTATCAACGTCTCGGGCGCGGTAGAGGCTGAAGTCATACGCGCATACTCCGACAGCGCGGCGGCGAAGATACTCGAACTTGTCGAGAACTCCTCGGCGCGCCGTTCCAAACCCGAAAAATTCATAACCAAGTTCGCAAAGTACTACACCCCCGCCGTGTGCGCGGCGGCGATACTCGTCGCCGTCCTCGTCCCCACCTTAATATGCGCCGTCTCGGGCGCGTTCGGCTGGGCGACGTACAGCGACTGGATATACAAATCGCTCACCTTCCTCGTCATCTCGTGCCCGTGCGCGCTCGTCATATCCGTGCCCCTTTCATACTTCGGGGGAATAGGCAGATGCGCCAAATTCGGCGTGCTCGTCAAGGGTTCGACCTGTCTCGACAGCCTCGCTCTCTGCACCGTAGCCGCGTTCGACAAGACGGGCACCGTCACCGAGGGCGTGTTCGGGGTGAAGAGCTATTCTTCGGAACGCGCTCTCGAACTTGCCGCGGCGGCGGAAAAGCTGTCAACTCACCCCGTTGCACGCGCTTTTTCGAACGTCCCCACGGGCGTTGTGGCGACCGACGCGCGCGAGATAGCGGGTAAGGGCATAATCTGCACGGCAGAGGGCAAAACCCTGCTCTGCGGCAACGACGGACTTCTGCGCTCCAACGGCGTGCGGTTCGAGCCATTGGAAAGCCCGTCCGCCCTCGTATATGTGGCGTTCGACGGGCAATATGTGGGGGTCATCGAGCTTGACGACAGCTTAAAGGAGGGAGTGGGCGAAGCCCTTTCCGCCCTGAGGCAAAGCGGCGTAAAGCGCACCGTAATGCTCACGGGCGACGCCCCCGCGCGCGCACAAAAAATAACCAAAGAGGCGGGCATAGACGAATGTTTTGCCGCGCTTCTTCCCGACGGCAAACTTCAAAAGGCTGAAGAGCTTAAAAAAGACGGCAAGCTCATGTACGTGGGCGACGGCATAAACGACGCGCCCGTCATGACCTGCGCCGACTGCGCCGTGTCGATGGGCAAAACTGGCTCGGACGCGGCTATCGAGGCGAGCGACGTCGTCATAGTCACCGACAGCCTTTCGCTCATACCCAAGGCGCGCAGAATAGCGCGCGGCACGCGCTCGATAGTAATGCAGAACATAGTCGGCTCGATAGCCGTCAAACTCGCCGTAATGGCGTGCGGCATAGCAATTCCCGCGTTCCCCTTAATAATTTCGGTCGTCGCGGACGTGGGGGTAATGCTCCTCGCCGTCCTCAACGCAATGCGCACCGCGCTCATAAAATAAAAACTCAAAGTATAAAAAACCTCCGCGCGGTCAATAAACCGAACGGAGGTAATTTTTTATGCAGGACATAACTTCAAAGGAACTCGAACTCATCTCCGACGCGCTCACCGCCGAGGGGCTTATCTGCAAAAAGGCGCGCGCCTATTCGCGCAGTCTGACCGACGGCGATTTGGCGCAGTGTATGGCGCAGATAGCAGACCAACACGAACAGCGTTACAACGCGCTGTTGGGGATAATAGGAGGTTAAAATGAAACTCACCAAAAGCGATATAACGCTCAACGAAAGGGACGCGTTGCAGGATATGCTCGAAAGCGAAAAACAGCTTATGACCATCTACACCACCGCGCTCTTCGAGGGAAGCACCAAGTCCATACGCAAGAGCTTTTCGACCAATCTTTTGGGCGTTGCCGACGACCAGTACTGTCTGTTCACGCAGATGTCGTCGCGGGGGTACTATCAGCCCGCGCCCGCCAACAAGAACATGATCGACACCGCCAACCAGAACTACAAAAAGCAAAAATCAGCCTTAAAGGCGTAAAGAGAGTATTGTGAAAGCGGGCGCGCAGTTTCAACTGCGCGCCCGCCCCGTTTTTAATTAACGTCCCGTTTTTAATTAACGTCTTTCACCGCCGCCCTTTTATTTAACGCCCCGCGTTTTAACAACTCATATTGTTTCACCGCCGCCCGCGTTTTTACGGCATATACCTTTTACAATATATACCACTGACCGGGGAAGCAATACAAATGCCCAGACGTCGTTGTGTGGTCGTCGTTATAGACCTTTATGCCCCTTTCGAGCGTTTTGCCGTTATACCTTATAACGTCGGCGTAGTAGTTCTTATCGTGTCGGCAGGTGTACCAGCAGTACTTGCCGTCGTTCCTCGAATACTCCTTGAACGCCATTCCCACGGTGTTGAATTTCCCCGCGAAGCCCGCAAGTTCGAGTTCCTCTTTCAAAGTCCGTCCGTCCATTCTGTAAATGAACTCCTCGATCTCGTCGTCGGCGAAGTTCTTTTGTATAATGCTGAACGCCGACTCGTGGCAGTAACTGTCGTATCTCACGTTGTTCCATTTCCACCAGCTTCCGTCCGCTTTCTGATAGCGAACGTAGTCGTCAAGCAGCACGTTTACGCCCATAATGTACATAAACGAACTTCTGTTTCTTCTGATCAACGGAGCTTCGAGCACCGCGAACGCCCCCGTCGTTTTGCCGCCCGACGTGTCGGTGTTTATAAGGCTCAAAAACTTTTCGTAGTATTTTTTGGACGAATCGTAAACGGCGTTGCCCGCGTTGCACCCATAATATATGGTAATGTTCTGCATTGCGCTCGCAAGCGTTTTCGAAATGTTCAGCCTCTGCGCGCACCGTATGCCGTAGGCGGAAGTGCTGAAATTGTAAGTAAACGTGCACAGCTTGTCGAACACCGCCATGGGGTTCTGCTCGTTCATCTTCGTAACCTGAATACATACCGAGCGGAATGTGTTTTCAAGCTCTTCGAAATGCGCCGTGAACCCGCGGTACTTGCCGCCGCCGTAATCGGAGCTTTCGGCTTCCTTTATCGCCTGCACCAGCCGCGCCACGTAGTCTTGCATCTGCGCGCCCTGTTCGTCGGTAAGTTTATCCTTGTCGTAGTCAATCGAACCGTCTGCCTTTTTGGGCAATCCCTCGGGCAACGTAACCCCGCCCAAATGCTCCTCGGCGGCTTCTGCGACAAAGTTCGACACCATTCTGTTGAGCGCGTCGAGGTTTGCAAGCTGGGTGTCGAACGCGCTCAGATCGGAGTTGTACACCTGCCTCTGCACGTCGTGCATAAGCGACATCTGTCTGTTCAAAAGGTTCTGTATGGAATTGATAGTCTCCGAAACTTCTTTCAAAAGGGTAAGGGTCTGCGAGCCTTTGTCGGGCATTATCCCCGTTAAATCGAGGATAGTGAGTATCGCGCTCGCGGCGGAAGCCCCGCCCGAGGCAAGCGACGACAGCGTTCCCATATAGGTGTTGCCGAACCCGCCGACTATCTGCTGAATACGCCCCAGATCTTTTCTTCCGAGCACGCTGAACCTGCCCATGCTCTCCTGCGCGTAAGAGCGGGTGTAGCTCGCGCTCTTTCCGCTCGCCTGATCCCACATGTTGACGAGCGCGCCCGCGTTCAACGTTACCGTTCCGTCAATCGAAAGGTTCTCGGTCGTCTGCTCGTTTGCGGGAATTTTGAATGTAAGCTCGGCAACGCCGTCGCTCACGTTTGAAATTTTAATATCCGTCGCACCCGCAAAGCCGTCCGAAAGCGCAACGTCGGAAGGGGCGATCTCCCTTTTGAAAGTGCCCGAGTGCGCGTAGAGGTCAAGCGTAAACGCAAGGTTGTCGCCCGCCTTTTCAACGTAGTCGAACACGGGGTAGAACGAGGCGTCGGCAACGTTCGCCACAAACTCGAAATCGCCTATTTTAACTATCTTGCCGTTGAGGATATCTGCGGCCGAGTTGCAGTCGGTCGCGCCCGCGATATTGAGCGAAAGGGTAACGCGCGTTCCGTCCGTAGCCGACGGCGCAATGCTGTTTACGGTGATATTTCCGTATTCCGCCGTCGTCGCTCCCGTCGTGCCCTCGTTCTCGCCGTCGGTCGTCGCATAGCCCGTCACCTCGTAGAACTTAATATCGTTTTTGGTAAGGGTCGAAATTTCCTTTCCGCAGTCGATGAGCACAAGGGGAACGGAGTAGGAAGTCCCGCTTCCCGCAAGCTCTTCGCCCACAAAATAGGCGGAGACCGTCTCCACGGGAATTTTCGCGGCAACGGCGTCGTGCGCGCCCTTAATTGCGTCGGGGGCTACGTAAACAACGCCGTCCACATAGGCGTTCGCGCCCGCGTCCTTTTCGATTTTTTTGCCGTCTTTTACTTTAAGTTGCATCGTCAGGTTCGAACCCGCCGCCGAAAGGCTTTGAATTTCCATATCGGCAAACGAACCGTAAAGGGATATATCGTTTTCGGTCATGCCCGCCTCGAACTCGCCGTTGAGCGTAAACGAAACCTTAACGTCGGTGGCGTTCGAAAGCACATAGGGTATGTCGGGGGTGAGGGTGAACTTTTCAAACTGCACGTTCACGCCCGCAAATATCTTTTTGCTGTCGATCAAAACGCTGTAACTGCCCGTGCGGTTCTTGCCCGCGTCGGGGTCGGCAAAGGTTATCGTCATGTCTGAACCGTTTGCCGTGACCTGAGTCACCTACGCTTGTTTTACCTCGGCAAATTTTTCGACATCAACGCCCGGGTCGGCGGGAAGATCGTTCGAAAGGGCGGGTTCGGCGTTCGCGTCTACGTCGGTGGAGTTATCCTGCGTCTCGTCCGAAGCGTAGGGCAGAGCGTTGCGGTAGCCCGCGTAGTCGAACACGTCGTAGTAAACTTTTATATCGTCTTTGGTAACGCCCGAAAAGTCCGCGCCCAAAAGGCGGGTGGTGTACACACCGTCGGCGTTGTAGTCTACGGACGTAGCCGAAACTTCGGTAAGGTCGGGCGAAGTTTGGTTTGCGCACCCGCACAGCGCGCTCACCGTTATAGTGCACGCCATAGCGACCGAAATTCCCGCAGTTAAAATCTTTTTCATAGTTGGTCTCCTTTGAGATTGATTGAAAAATTTAGTCAAAAGAATTCTTTACTATGTTGATTATATCATAATAAATTTGCCCTTGCAAATAAATATTGCAAATTAAAATAACTTAAACAAGTCTTTACAAATGGGCTTCGCGCTTGTGCGCGAAGCCCATTTGCTCCCGTTAAACTTCGTATATGCAATCCCCCCAATCGCTCATTCGCTCCCCTTCACGGCTTGCCGAGAGGAGGAGCGAATGGGCGGCGGGTCGAGAATAAGTATGCACGCGGGCGCGGCTGTTGTCAGCCGCGCCCGCGCGCAAAAACGCTTCGCCAAAAACTTACAAAAGGTGCTTGCGGATAGCCTTTATCGCCGTGTCGGCGATCAAGCGCGAACCGCGGTGCGTGGGGTGCACGCCGTCGAGCGAGTACTCCGTGTACGGTATGCTCACCGACAGCCCGTTGAACATTTCGTCGTAGGCGACAAACTCGTCGCAAAGTTTTAAGCACACCTCGTTTATTATTTCAAGCTCCTTGTCGAACAGCTTGCGCATGCGCAGTTTGTCGGGCGCGCGCATGAGGAACGGCTCGAGAAATATTATAACTATCCCCGCTTCTTTGAGCTTTTTAAGCAACATTATAAGGTCGCTTCTGAACTGCGCAAAGTTCAGCTCCTTGCCGTACTTGAACTTGTGTATGGTGTTGTTTATGCCTATCATTATAACAACGGCGTCGGGTTTAAGGTCGATCACGTCCTTCTGAACGCGGGCAAGCAGGTCGCACACCTCGTCGCCCGATATTCCCTTGTTGATAAGCTCTATGTCCGTATCGGGATATATGGGCAACAGCTTGTCCGCCAACACCTTTACGTACCCGTTGCCCAACGACTTGGGATCGGAACGGTCGCGTTCGCAGTCGGTTATAGAATCCCCGAAAAATATTATCTTCATCTTCTTCCTCTCGTGGCGTTTGTTCGCGTTATGCTTTTACGCGGTATAAATTGACCGCGCGTTGATTTTTTTACGCGTTATAAAGTGCACGCTTTATACATATTAAGAACTTAATGCGCGTTATAAATATATCGTGCGTTGCGAGTAAACGTTCAATATGAACGTATTGTAATACACATATTGTAACACAAGCAAAGGCAGTTGGCAAGTATCGGAAATAAATTTGTTGAGTTGAATTTATCAAATCGCGGGTGAACGCTTGACTAACCCGCAAATTTGTGTTATATTGATTTAGCTTTCCGCGCGAGGCGGCGTGAAAAGCGAGGCGAACAGAGAGCCGTGTGCGGACGTACCCAAGTGGCTCAAGGGGCTCCCCTGCTAAGGGAGTAGTACGGGAAACCGTAGCGAGGGTTCAAATCCCTCCATCCGCGCCAAAAAGCCGACTGCATTTTTATGCGGTCGGCTTTTTGATGAGTTAAGGATATATGGAGGGATTTGAGGGGGGAGACGCGAGCGGGAGCGAGCGGTTTGCGCTCGGTGGCCGGATAGAAGATTGGTTGGAACGCAAACCAAACAGTGCAGTGCACTGTTTGTCGGGGCGCGCCGCAAAGGCGCAAATCCCTCCGTCCGCGCCAAAACAGACAAGGCACTTTTGTGCCTTGCCTGTTTTGATTGTTCCGCAAAATGAGGGATTTGAGGGGAGGCAAGAAAAACTTTGTTTTTCGCAGGTCGGCGGTTTCTACCGCCGACTTGACAGCCCTCGGCTTGGGCTGTCAACCGTGCGCGTCGCAAAGGCGCAAATCCCTCCATCCGCGCCAAAAAGCCGACCGCATTTTTATGCGGTCGGCTTTTTGTAATTATAACATTTTTGCTAATTGCTTAAATTTTCGCCTATGAATTTGCAGAGCTTTTGCAGTTCCTTGCAATAGCGATTACTAATTTTTATCGCTATCTCGCCCGAGACTTCGTCGTCGTAGTCGTGCGCCGTAGCGTTGCGGGCTTCAAGCATATCGAGCCATAGCTCTTCGCCGTCTATAAAGCCTTCCTGATAGGCAACGGCGATTACGTTTTTCGGCGAAGCCACCGCGAGCGAAAAGCCCTGTTCCGCAATAAATTCGCGCAGGGTCTTCCAGCCCAGCTCGAAAGTGAACTCGAAACGCTTTATGAGCGAATCTCGGTACATACTGTTGCCGCTGTCGCTTCTGAAAGCCGTGTTTGCCTCGTTGAGCCGCTTGACAGCGTTTTTAAGGCTGTCATATTTATTTTCAACTCTTCCCATAGAGCAATATCCCCTCTTTTAAAATGTTTTCTTTGAGTTTGGGGTAAGTCGCTTCGCCCACAAAAACCAGATCGACTTTGTGCAGGGTATGCAAACCCTCGGAGCAAAATCTCCTCAGCTCGCCTTTTTCCTCTGCCGACAGCGCGCCGAACACGGCAATATCGTAATCGCTGCGCTCGCTATCGTCTCCTCTTGCGCGCGAACCGAAAAGAATTACCTTTTCCACGCCGTTATATCTTTTGAAACAGGCTAACATATCGTCGAGCAACTTTTTGTCTGCGTTCATTTAGACCACCTTTATTTAAGTATACCTTAAAAAATCGCGAAATGCAATAATTTGGAGTTTTGTTTTTTGGGGAATGAAAGGGTTATTGTTTTAGAATTGGTTACGCGTTTCAAAGGGCAAGCACAGACCACGTTGGGTCGAGTGCGGGGTTTTTCAAAACAGCGGACACCCGCTGTTTTGCCGCACGAGATGAGCTTACGCATAGTGCAAGGCGCAAGCGGTGCGCGGGCGCGGCTGTTATCAGCCGCGCGCCCGCGCACACATACACACTCTTTCTCCCTCGGCTCTTTTCCCCGTTTCCCAATTTTACGAACAATTTTCGGCAAGCGGTTGACTTGCCGCCATTGCCGTGCTATAATAATATTGTAAACACTTGCGCATATGCAAAAATTATCAGGTAAAGAGGAAAGTATGGACGAACAATTCAGCAAATCGCCCGTGATGGACGGCGAAATTAACGACAACACCTTTAACGAGAACTACGACCGCGCGGTCGCTGGCGACCCCCAAGCGCAATGCAATTTGGGCAATTGTTATTATTTTGGGAAAGGCGTTCAACAAGACTATGCAAAGGCAGTTGAATGGTATATAAAAGCCGCAGAGCAAGGGTATACAAAAGCGCAAAATAGTTTAGGCATTTGTTACGCCAAAGGTCAAGGTGTTGCGCAAGACTATGCAAAGGCTGTGGAATGGTTTAAAAAATCCGCAGAGCGAGGGTATGCTTCTGCGCAAAATAATTTAGGTTCTCGTTATTATTTTGGTCAAGGTGTTGCGCAAGATTATCCAAAGGCAGCTGAATGGTTTATAAAAGCCGCAGAGCAAGGAGTAGCCGAAGCGCAATGTAATTTAGGCGTTTGTTATGCGAATGGTCAAGGTGTTCTGCAAGACTACACAAAGGCAGTCGAGTGGTACACAAAATCCGCAGAACAAGGGTTTGCGCAAGCGCAGTATAATGTAGGCGTTTGTTATAGTAAAGGTTACGGTGTTGCGCAAGACCATCCAAAGGCAGTTGCGTGGTACACAAAAGCCATAGAGCAGGGATATGCCGAAGCGCAAAATGGTTTAGGCATTTGTTATAAGAATGGTCGCGGAGTTCCACAGAACTACGCTAAGGCAGTCGAATGGTTCATGAAAGCCGTAGAGCAGGGAAGCATGCAAGCTCAATATAATTTAGGCAATAGTTATGCACTAGGACAAGGCGTGGTACAGGACTATGCAAAGGCAGTTGAATTGTATACAAAAGCCGCAGAGCAGGGTTGTGCCGAAGCGCAATATAATTTAGGCATTTGTTACGCCAAAGGTCAAGGTGTTCAGCGGGACTATATAAAGGCAGTTGAATGGTATACAAAAGCCGCAGAACAAGGGTATACAAAAGCGCAAAATAATTTAGGTTTTTGTTATAAGAATGGTCAAGGTGTTGCGCAAGACTATGCAAAGGCAGTTGAGTGGTATACAAAAGCCGCAGAGCAAGGGCATGCTTCGGCGCAATATAATTTAGGTTCTCTCTATTATTTTGGTGAAGGTGTTGCACAGGACTATGCAAAGGCAGTTTATTGGCTCGAAAAAGCCGCAGAGCAAGGAGATGCCGAAGCGCAAAGTAATTTAGGTATTTGTTATGAGAATGGTCAAGGTGTTGCGCAAGACTATGCAAAGGCGGTTGAGTGGTTCAGGAAAGCCGCAGAGCAGGGGAATGTTTCGGCGCAAAATTGGTTGGGCTTTTGTTATTATAATGGACGAGGTGTTCCACAGGATTACGCAAAGGCAGCTTATTGGTTCGAAAAAGCTGTTGAACATGGTAATGTAACGGATAGAGATTATGCACAGAAGTTTCTCCGAAAAATTAAAAAGCAATAAAAAAAGAATTTATGAACGAAGAATTTTCGAAAAATTTTCCGTTGGCGGTATTCGATACGCCCGACGCGCAGTGTCGGCTGGGGCTTTATTATCTGCACGCCGAAGTCCCCGAGGGGCTTGCAAAAGTGCGGGAGTGGATAGCCGAAAATTTCGGGCAAAGGATCGCCGCCGAATTCTGTTACGCCCGTTGCGAAAAGGATCGCCTTACCCCCATAAATTACGCCAAGGCGGCAAAATGGTTCGCAAAAGCGTCGGAGCACGGTCACGCCGAGGGACTGTACCGTTTGGGCTTTTGCCATGAGTACGGGCTGGGCGTTCCCGAAACATATAAAAAGGCGTCGGAACTGTACGCAAAATCAGCCACGCGCGGCTGTGCCGAGGGGCAGTACAGGCTGGGCGTGTGCTTCGAGTACGGGCGGGGCTATCCGCACGACAACCGCAAGGCGGCGTATTGGTACGAAAAAGCCGCGCGGCAGGGGCACGTTGAGGCGCAGTATAAAACGGGCTATTTTTACGAGAACGGCAAGGGGCTTGAACTTGACTTCGAAAAGGCGGTCGGGTGGTTTGAAAAAGCCGCCGAACGGGGCAACGCCGAGGCACAGAATATGCTGGGGTATTGCTATTTTTACGGCGAGGGCGTTGCGCGCGACTACGCAAAGGCGGCGGAGTGGTACGAAAGAGCCGCTTTGCAGGGGTATTCGCGGGCACAGTATAATATTGGGAGCTGTTACGAGTACGGACAGGGCGTTGAAAGGGATGTTGAAAAGGCTGTGGAGTGGTACAAAAGATCTGCGGCGCATGGCGAGCAAGCCGCCCGCGAAGCCCTCGACCGCCTGAAACGCTGAGCGCGGTTGGGGGAAAGTGCGGCATATGGCGAGCGAGCTAAGGGCGGGGGAGCCAATGGTGAGCAAGCCAAGGACGGGGGATGTGCCCGCCAAGTTCTCGACCGATTGAAATATTGAGCGGCGGTTGTGAAAAAGTGCGGCATATGGCGAGCGAACCAATGGCGAGTGAACCACCCATTCTTATATTTTCCCTTTCGTTTCAGCCCCCGTGGACTGTGCTTGCACTTTGAAACACGACCTCATTTCCAAATAATAACCGTGCATACAGAGGTAACATTACCGAACGGTTTGTGTGGATAGTGGAATAAAAGCTGTTGCGGGCGGGGAATTTACAAATTCCCCGCCCGCAACTGATATTTCGGCAAATTTAGGTATTGACAAGACGCTTGCAAAGGCGTATAATATGACTAATCTGGAAAACAATTCGGGATTAGTCATATTTCTTTATTGGAGTTGATATGAAATATATTAGTCGAAGCATTGAGGAAATCGTACAAAAGAGCGATGGCACTTTCAAATGTATCTTGGTGACAGGTGCGCGGCAGACGGGCAAATCGACCATGCTCAAAAAACTGTTCCCCGGCAAAAAGTATGTTTCCTTCGACGACCCTTTCATCGAGGAGCAGGCGCGGGAAAATCCCAACACGTTCTTGATGCTCAATGAGCCACCCGTGATTTACGATGAGGTACAACGGGTGACCGATCTTTTCCGTTATATCAAAATTAAATGCGATGAAGCGGACGAGCACGGGCTATTCTGTCTTTCGGGTTCTCAACCGTTTGAACTTATGAAAAGCGTCTCCGAGTCGCTCTCGGGCAGAGTCGGCATCATAGAACTTTGCGGACTCTCTCTGCGTGAGATCATGGGCGACGGTTTTAACAAGCCTTTTCTTCCCACAATGGAATATGTACAGGAACGTGGCAGGTCAGCAAAATCCCCCAAGAATATCTGGGAAATTATACACCATGGAAGCTACCCCGAATTGCAGAATGAAGATGTCGATTGGGGGACGTTCTACGCAAGTTATGTAAAGACCTATTTGGAGCGGGACGTGAGAAGCCTTTCCGCCGTGCAGAATTTGGACGACTTCCGCAAATTCATGGTCGCCGTCGCCGCGCGCACGGGGCAAATGCTCAACTATTCCAATATAGCAGACGAAATTGGCAAGGATCAAGGAACGGTCAAGAATTGGATCTCCATTTTGGAAGCGTCGGGTATCATCTATTTGTTAGAACCGTATACTTCATCGGTGCTGAAACGGGCGATCAAGACGCCCAAACTCTATTTCAGAGATACGGGACTTGCCGCCTATCTCACCCGCTGGCTCACGCCCGAAACGCTGGCGGTCGGTGCGATGAGCGGCGCGTTCTTTGAAACGTTCGTTGTCTCGGAAATTTTTAAATCATACTCAAACAGCGGTTTAGACTACCGCTACTGTGTTTCTTACTATCGCGGTAAGGACAAAAAGAAAGTGATGAAAGACGGCAAGGAAGTAGATGCGGAGAACGAGATCGACCTCATCATCGAAGAAAACGGCGTACTCTACCCGATTGAAATCAAGCAAAGCGAAAAAGTAACCGCCGACGAAACGGCGGCGTTCACAGTACTTGATAAAATAGAAAACAAAAAGCGTGGCACGGGAGCTGTTATCTGTATGTGTTCCCGGCCCGGAGTTTTGCGCGAGAACGTGTTACAAATTCCTGTATGGTATATGTAACGTGAAAATGCGGCGTAAAACGTTTTAATATTTTATTTGGCAAATGATATACCCGGAGATATACAAATGAATGAATTTGATAAAGAAATTTTAAGTGCGGATCAAGTTATATGCGATAATATTGCAAAGAAAGAGGCGTTGGGAATTAAACTTGTGTCCCAAAATATCATTGCACAACTTAGAAATTTTGTTGAGGCTATCGCCTTAAAGATTTATAGTTTCACACATGAAACGGAAGTTTCTTATGATGAAAAGAAAAAAGCGCTTAAATATATTAAAACTCGTGATGATTTGGCTTTTTTAAGAAAATTTCACGGATCGCTTCAAGTTACAGCATCTCATTCTACAATGGAGCCGGATGCCGCAACTCGTATGATGTGGAAATACTTGGAGTTCATGTATGAATGTAGATCGTTTGTTAAGAGAGAATTTGGGTTGGATGTTCTTCATAATTTAGATGAACTGGAGTTGACTAACGACGATAATTTGGCTGAATATTATAAAAAAATTGCACATGTTTTGAAAAACTTTCCAACTCGTCAAATTTCAAAAAGCCCTACGGATCGATTTTATATCAACAAAAAGAGACCATTTCGGTACAAGGGCGAGACTTACTACGAACTTACAATTTCAAACACATATGGCTCTGCTCAAAAGACAGACCGACTTATTGTTTTTACAAAGTTAAATATTCCCGATTATTATTCGGTTCATTTGGAATTTGCAAGGAAAAAGATTGACATTATCGGCCATTCAATGGAGATCATGATTGTAGTCGCATTTTTCGTCTCTATTCGTCCTTGTGAGCTGAACTGTTTCAATAGTTTTTTAGGCTATACAACAAATGTGACTACCACGCATTCCGAATATCGCAGATTGATGGCTTACCTTACTGAAACAGGAATCAACTTAACCGATTTTTTTGCCATGTCTGATATTAAATTTCGTGATACCGAAAAATATATTTGCAATGGAGCGAAAGTAACGCCTATATTTTCGAGTTTAAAAAAATGCAGAGATTATAAGGGGAAATCGGGCTACAATGTGCTTACATATTTGCTGTATCGTTTAAATAACGGTGTTTTACAGGATCAATATTATCGGGAACAAAACAATGAACTGTCTGGGTTGTATTTAAAATATGGGTGCATTCCGTTTGAAGTGATGCCGTTCGCTAACAATTTACCCAACCATTCTACAAATTTATACGATTTATTGGATTGTATCGATTCTTCGGGGCGCGAGCATGAGTTTCTTGGTCGTTATATCAAAAACAATACCGAAATAAACGCAAGGCTTTATACCCCGATCGATGAGTTGAAGAGATTTGAGGAAATCGGTGAACTTATAGAGAAATATAACCAAAAAGTATATTATAAACATAAGCCCGCCGGCTGTCTTATTTTTGAAAACGGCTTTGTCTATTTAAAGGGTTATGAATCGAATACCATAAAGATCATAAATAGAATTGCAAGTTTAGCTGCAAACGGGATCGCGGGTTATCGCACTTCGGTTGCGGCTTGGCTTGACGAAACCAAATATAACATTGACTCGCCGGAGAAAAAAGAGCTATTGAAAACCATGTTTGAAAAATCTCAGGTGGCGTTGATTTACGGCTCTGCTGGGACAGGCAAATCAACAATGGTAAAACATATATCCGCATTTTTCGCGGATAAAACTCGCTTATATTTAGCCAATACGCATACTGCGGTCGATAATTTACGAAGGATTGTAGGAGGAGTTTCAAATCAATTTTTGACCGTAAAAAAATGCTTATCCAATAACAGCATAAGTTGCGATATCTTAATTATAGATGAATGCAGTACCATTAGCAATGAAGATATGGCACAGATTTTAGAGCTTGTTTCCTTCAAGCTATTGATTTTAGTAGGCGATGTCTATCAGATCGAATCAATCAAATTCGGTAATTGGTTTTCGATCGCAAAAGAATTTGTCCCCAAATCGGCAATCTGCGAATTGACGTATGTTCATCGCAGTAGCGATTTGCATTTAAAGCGGCTTTGGGATTCGGTTAGAAAGTTAGATGATAAAATGCAATCGTTACTTGAAAGCCAAGACTATTGTTCTTCATTGGATGAAAGCATCTTTGAAAAAGAAATGAATAGCGATGAAATTGTTTTGTGTTTAAATTATGATGGGCTTTATGGAATAAACAACTTAAATCGGTTCCTGCAGGAGGGGCGGGAAAGTAAGTGTGTTGAATACAATTTTGAGCGTTATAAGGTCGGTGATCCTATTATTTTCTTTGAAAACAGCCGTTTTGGAGATTTGTTGTATAATAATCTAAAAGGAAATATACTGGATATTCAAGAAGAAGACAAGCAAATCAAGTTCACGATCGAAGTTGACAAAACTTTGAATGGTTTTGATGTTAACGGATATCCTCTCAAACTTGAAGCTCCTCTACACGAGAAAAAATCGGTTGTAAGTTTTTATGTCGGAAAAACAGTAATCAAAGACGATGAGGACAGGCATGCGGAATCTCTCATTCCGTTTAAGGTAGCGTATGCTGTTTCGATTCATAAAGCGCAAGGTTTGGAATATGACTCGGTGAAGATCATAATTACAGACGAAGTCGGAGAGAGGATATCCCATAATATTTTCTATACAGCAATAACAAGGGCAAAATCAAGGTTAAAGATTTATTGGTCAGCTAAAGCAGAAAAGCAAATTTTAGATGGGCTGCACTTTATGTTCAATAAGGAAGATGCGGCAATATTGCGCAGAAAAATAAAAGGCATTAAATAAGAAGTTCATTTTTTTCAGTAATAGGTGTGTTTGCATAGTACGTTTATCGTAGTTGACCACAAAAGATGTCCACATTTTGGTAGCCGAACGAACGCGAAATATGTTATAATATACCCACCAACTTCCGATAATACAAAATTATAGGAATATAAACAAATCATTAAAGGTTGAATTATGAGCATACTCGATAAAAAACAAATGACAGAAGAAGACATTAAGTTAAATTATATTACTCCTGCTATTTTGGCAAAGGGCTGGAAAGACAAAATAACCATGGAGACCAAGGTTCAGTTTACAGACGGTAAAGTGAATCTGCGTGGCAATTTGGTCAGCCGTGAGCCTCCTAAAAAAGCAGACTATGTTCTATTTCTCAACAAGAATTATCCCATTGCCGTTATAGAAGCCAAAGACAATAACCACAGCGTGTCTTTCGGGATGCAACAGGCAAAAGATTATGCAAAAATGTTGGATGTACCGTTTGCATACAGTTCTAACGGCGATGCTTTTCAAGAATTCGATTTTCTTACCGGAATTGAGAGAGAAGTTGCGTTAGATAAATTTCCTTCTCCCGAAGAACTTTTTGTCCGTTATCAAAATGAAATCAATGGCGGGCAAGGTTTATCCGAAGCAGAGAATGCTCTTATCAATCAACCCTATTACACCAGCCAAAATACATATCCGCCGAGATATTATCAGCGGGTTGCGGTTAATCGTTCAATAGAAGCGATTGCAAAGGGGCAACAACGTATCCTTCTTGTTATGGCAACAGGAACGGGGAAAACCTATACGGCATTTCAAATCGTTTACCGCTTATTGCAAAGCGGTATGAAGCAGAAAATTCTTTATCTTGCAGACCGAAACAATCTTGTCGATCAGACCATCAACGGGGATTTTAAACCCCTTGAAAAGGTGATACATAAAATCAATTTTGCAAAAGACGATAGAACGACCATCACTTCGCACCAGGTTTACTTTTCTCTCTATCAACAATTGGTGGGGAACAGGGCGACGGAAGAAGAGACGGAAGAAGTGACGGAAGAAGAGACGGAAGAAGAAACGCTTGCGCACTATAAACAACTATTTGATAAAGATTTCTTTGATCTCGTTATTGTGGACGAGTGTCACCGCGGTAGCGCCAAAGAAGAAAGCCGCTGGCGTAAAGTGTTGGAATATTTTTCATCGGCAACCCAAATCGGCATGACGGCAACGCCGAAAGAAACGAGTTATATTTCCAATATTGATTATTTCGGCGATCCGATTTACAAATACAGCTTGAAGGAGGGAATTGACGACGGCTTCCTTGCGCCGTTTAAGGTAATACGTGTCAAAACCGATATCGACGACGAATGGCGTCCTCGTAAAGGCCAGCGTGATATCTACGGTTACGAAATTGAAGATCGCATTTATAATAACAGCGATTATGATTACAATATCATTATTCAGGATAGGATTGACCTGGTTGCAAACGAGATAACCAACTATCTCAAAGCAACTGATAGAATGGCAAAGACCATCGTATTCTGCGCTACGGAAGACGCGGCGGAGCGTATGCGCATTGCCTTGACAAAATTGAATGCGGACATGTGCGCAAAAGATCCGGACTACATTGTCCGCATTACAGGTAGCGATGATTACGGGAAAAATAAGTTGGATTATTTTATTTCCGTTTCGGCAAAATTCCCGGTGATAGCTACGACGTCAAAACTTCTTTCCACCGGCGTCGATTGCAAAATGGCTAAATTGATTGTAATTGACGAAATGATTGGTTCTATGACGGAGTTTAAGCAAATTATCGGCCGCGGAACGAGGCTTCGTTGGGATGAAGGGAAAACGCATTTCGTTATTATGGATTTCCGCGGCGTTACTCGTCTGTTTGCAGATCCCGATTGGGACGGACCGGTTGAACAGAATGAGGAATTTCATCATATCGAACCCAAAGACACGACAGACGGCGATGACGTTATAATGCCTCCTCCGCCAACAGAACCAAAGCACAAATATGTCGTAGACAGTAGGGGGTGTAAAGTGTCTATCTTACAAAAAATGGTTGCGGTATACGATGCAGACGGAAAACTCTTGCGTCAAGAAAGCATAATCGACTATACAAAAGCAAATATTTACAGCGAGTTTTTTTCACTCAGTAACTTTATTTTGCAGTGGTCGTCCGAAGAGAAAAAAGCAAAAATTCAGGAGTTATTCCTTGAACGCGGAATAGATTTAGAGCAGATTAAAGCGGATGAAGGCATGAGCGATATAGACGATTACGATTTTATTTGCCATATCGCCTTTGACCAGAAACCCTTAACACGGCGGGAACGTGCGGAAAATGTAAAAAAGCGCAACATTTTTGCAAAATACGGTGATGCGGCACGTGCAGTTCTCGAAGCGTTGCTTGAAAAATATGCGGATAGCGGTATCTATGAAATCGAAGACATGGATATTCTGAAACTTGACCCGTTTGTCAAATTCGGAAAACCTGCGAAAATTGCCCAACTTTTCGGTGGCCGAGAAGGTTACATACGGGCAGTCAGAGAACTTGAAAACGAAATTTATAAGGCGGCATAACATATGAGTAATATTTCGGGATTTATAAAGAGATTGCGCGATATTATGCGCAACGATGCGGGCATCAACGGCGACGCGCA